>NZ_VPDX01000018.1:0-75909 GCF_013417475.1 Acinetobacter sp. YH12249
CTGAGGATCAGAAAGCTTGTTTGAATCGATGTATTTCATCCGCAGATTATGCACGAATGCTAAGAAATCCGGAGTGCAAATATTAACCAAAAAGAAGATCGTTTTTTGATTTATGAAAGAGATCTATAGAAAAATAAACATACAACTATTTGATATACATAAAGAACAATTAAGAATTTCTTTTAATAATGAAGATGTTTTGAAATTACAGAGTGAAGCTAATCAATTAGTTGAAGAGTTAAGAGTAAAGAAGTATTTATTAAATCAGGATATAGACGATAAAAATAATAGCTTAATTAAAAAATTATATGATGAAATTCATGAGGAAGAAGTTTCGATAGCAAACAAATATAGAAATTGGGCTTTAGGTATTTTTGCATTTATTGGCGTGCTTTTAATTCTAGGTTTTTTAAATTTATCTATTCAAAATTGGAACTATTTAAGAGATAGTAGCTATATTTATATTCCTTTCGGGTGGGGTAGCTTAATTAAAACATTAATGCTTTTTAGCTTAACTACACCTGCTTGGTATTTGGCACGTGAGTCCTCGAAACATCTTAAAGTGGCTTATAAAGCCAGAATGTTAGGAACAGAACTTGCTGCTTTCCCGCTATATGCCCGTGAATTTAAAGATGAAGATCGTTTAGAGCTAAGAAAAAGACTGGCTGATCGTTTCTTTGGACAGGAACTTTATAACGATTCGAAAGCTGATTCAAATTCTGATAATTCGTTGGAACAAGTCAAATTACTGACAGAGGCAAATAAAGTTTTAGCTGAATCTTTAAAAATGAAGAAATCGGTTGAGAGTAGTTAAAGTTTAAAATACTTTAAATCCGATCTCTGCTAAAATTATTTCTTTCTATTTTAGATAAAGTTCGGTCTGCTATTAATGGACAGACTGGCAATAACAACTCCCATGCAAAACGCCCAAACCCACAAACTGACCCGTGCCACACTGATGTTTCCTCTGGCACTGGTGCTGTTTGAATTCTCCGTCTATATCTGTAATGACCTGATCCAGCCGGCCATGTTGGCCATTACCCGTGATTTTGGCGTAAGCAGTTCCTGGGCACCATCTTCTATGTCCTTTTTCCTGTTAGGTGGGGCATTTGTTGCCGCAATTTTAGGACCCTTATCAGACCGATTAGGCCGTAAAAAAGTCCTGCTCGGTGGCGTAGCATTTTTTGTAATCTGCTGTCTGGCGATTTTACTTACACCGAATATTCAAAGCTTTCTGTTCCTGCGCTTTTTACAAGGTTTTGGTTTGTCCTTTATTGCTGCTGTGGGTTATGCCGCGATTCAGGAAAGTTTTGAAGAACGCGATGCCATTAAAGTGATGGCGCTTATGGCCAATGTCTCCTTGCTGGCACCCCTTTTAGGGCCAGTGGTTGGTGCTTTTATGATTGATCATGTCTCATGGCATTGGGGCTTTATCGGCATCGCTTGTCTGGCATTTGTGAGCTGGTTTGGACTGAAAGCGAAAATGCCAAATCCCAATATCAGTATTCCGAAACAGCCACTTAGCTATATTGTCGATGACTTTAAGCAGGTTCTGAAAAATAAACGCTTTGTGATCATGACCATGGCATTGCCACTGGTGAGCTTGCCATTGATGCTATGGATTGCCTTATCTCCTGTGATTCTGGTTGAAGAATTGGGCTTGAGCAGCATGCAATATGGCCTGGCTCAGTTTCCGGTATTGGGTGGCCTGATTCTGGGCAATATCATTCTGCTGAAAATTATCGACAAGATGCCGCTCGGTAAAACAGTGATGCTGGGTGTGCCATTGATGTTGTTTGGAACCATTTTGCTTTTAGTGGGAATGCTGATTCCGGATTATTTTCTGCATTGCCTGATTATCGGTACCACTTGCATCAGTCTGGGTGAAGGGATCAGCTTTTCGGTATTGTACCGGTTTGCGCTGATGTCATCTGAAGTGTCTAAAGGCACGGTTGCGGCAACAGTATCCATATTGATGATGCTGAGTTTCTTTATCGTGATTGAAGTGGTCAGAATTGCTTATGAAGCTTTTGATCTTTGGGCTTATTGCGGTGCCTCGTTTATTTTAATTGCGCTGTGGTTTAGCTTGCCACGTATGCAGCTGAAACAGGTGATGTTGGAAAGAAAAGGGCGAGGGGAGTTTTAAAAGGATTCCTTTCTCTTAAATATTTAATCGAATGAAGCTATTTACTTTATTTGCCTCAAATAAAAGTATTGAATGTTCTCTCTCCCTATGGGAGAGAGAGGGAAATATTAATAAAATAACCTTACCTTTGCGCAGCAGTGCTACTCATCTCCTAAAAGGAGAGAAAACATCCATTATTGATTTAATAATGATTAGAATCCAAAAGTTAAGCTTCAGCCGGCTGCTCCAACTTCTTTAATTTCATATCAAAGATAAATGGCCCAAACGGCAGAATCGACGCGATCAAGCCCAGAATAAACATACTCAGAGACCATTTCTGTTTTTCGCAGACCGCAAATAACACCACAAGAAAAAGCACGAAAAGAACGCCGTGACCCATGCCGATATATTTTACCAGAATCGGGTTATCCATCATGTACTTGACCGGCATGGCAATAAATAACAGCAGCAGAAATGAAATACCTTCAAGCAATCCAACCAGACGCAAAGTTTTAATATTCACGCGCACTCACTCTTCTATGTTCTATTCAATCAGGCTTGAGTGTACCCAATCTGCCGATTTAAGCAAAATGAAATTTATAGAATAAAATGAATTATTTTAAATACTTATATCCTAGTGCTCCGCTTGGTTATTTGATTTCAACTGCCAGTAATTGCTGTCTTAGAGACAATAATTCAGGCAAGGTTTCCAGTAACAGACTGATCTGTTTAAGTACCAGCAGCAGGTGGGTGGAAATATGTTCCTGCTGACTCAGTTGCCGGATTTCTGCCAATTGGCCTTGAATGTCCTGCTGCGGTACATTTTCAGGATTTGACAGGGCATTAGTTAAAGTCTGCTGACAGGCAGAAAGCAGTTGCAGAATTTGCGGATCAGATACCTGTTCACGATGGCTACCCAATGCGGAAATATAACTGAGCTGACTGTGGCTATAAACCAGATAACGGAAGGCATTGCGAATCAGCACCGGATCTGGATTTGGTTCGGTACTCAGACTGGAAATCATATTGGAAAGGTCAATCTGGGCATTGTGGGCCAAACGACGTGCTGTCCGATAAGCAATGCTGTTATTTTTGCCATGCTGATATTGCTCCAGAATAGCCAGTAAATAGTTCAGCGTCGCTTGGGAGGATTTTTTGATATTGCTGGAAATATTACGGAAATTCCAATCCGGCCAGATACAACTGACCGCCAGCCAGGCAATTAGACAGCCAATCAGGGTATCGATAATTCTCGGCAGAATGACAGCATAGCCTGCGCCTTTCAGATTAAAAATCAGCAGTACTACTAGGGTCGCCATTAATGTAGCCATAGCATATTTCTTGGAGCGCAAATAGAAAAAGCCGACACCAAAAATCACCGTAAGCAGCAACTGGCCTTCAATACTTGGTACAAAATACAGGATTGGAATTCCTAGAATGACGCCGAGCAATGTACCCAAAGTTCGCAGTTTTAAACGGCTTTTGGTAGCGAAATAACTGATCTGGCATACAAACAGACTGGTCAGCAATATCCAGTAGCCATTTTTGGCAAAGGGCAATAGAGAAATTGCATAGCCGACCAGAAAGACCAAAGCGATCCGCACCGCATGACGAAACAGCGCCGATTGCGGTCCCAAATGGGGTTTTAATTTCAGCCAGAAATCTGCGGGTCCACGCAGGTCATCATCAAACAGGCTGGAATCATCAAAATGCTTTGGATAATCCGGACGGTAAATGGCTTGTCCATCCTGCAAATGTTGCAGCTGTTCATGCACACTCAGCAGATTGCTCAGAATGAGCTGTAAGTTTTTCACTTCAATATTCTGGGGGTGCTGGGCAATCCAGTCCTGCATGGAAGCTTCTAATGCTTTGAGTGCCAGTTGATGCTGTTCAGGAAGCTGATAAGTTTCATTACGCAATACGCAAGTAGCCAACTGCTGGCAGGCAAGCGCCTGCAAGTGAATATTTTTCTGAATGCGAAAAATCAGATCGGTACGGCTAAAATGCTGGTGAATCTGCTCGTAATGCAGATAGTTAGCAGTTGCCTGCTCATGAATATCCTGAGTCAGAAAATAAAGATTCAGCCAGTAAATAGTTTTATGATTTGGGCGCGAGGCTTTGAGTCGGGTCAGTAAAGAATCTTTGGTGCGGTTAAAGCTTTCAATGACTTGGGTATTTTTTAAGGAAAGTTCATAAAGCAGCGGTTCGACATTATTCTGATTATCGGGATCAAATAATTTGGCTTTGGTCGATAGCAGTTCGGCCATCTGTTGTAGGTTGATGGACAGATTTTCCTGAACCTGTAAAGTTGGACGAATCAGATAAAATAGGATAGAAGTCAGGCCATACCACAGCACACCAACTACAAAATAAAGCGGCTGTTCGTACCAGTGCGCATATTCTCCCAAGCCAAACATGGTGTAAATGGACAGCAATACAGTGCCAAATGAAATGGTGGCATAACGCTGTCCCAAAGCCCCCATTAAGATAAATACGGCACTAGAAAGTGATAGCCAGAGTGCAAACCAGATTTTATAGGGATGCAGAAATTCCAGCATGCTACTGACTGCAAAAAACAGCAGCATGACCAGCCCCAGATTGCGCAGCCTTAAACTTAAACGGTCATCAAAATCGGTCAGGGCAGTGGCAATTGCTCCTAAAGTGACCGGAACAATCAAGGTTTCATAACCGAGAAGTTTTAGACCAAAAGTCGTTCCTGAAAGCACAATGAACATCTGCAAACAGTAAGTCATCAAGGCACTGGACTGAAAAGGCAACAGGGCTTTTTTAAGTATGTGCTGAAGAGGATGCAATATGGAATCTGAGCTATTCACAAGAATATGATCCGTGGTATTTGACTGCCGGTTTTGAATGCAATTTAAGCGCCAATTTCAAAAGAAATATCTACTAAAAAACGGGCAAGAAGCCCGTTTTTGAATACTAATAATCTGTAATAAATCAGATTACGCCACATGCAATACGTTCACCGCCACCGCCTAATGGCTGCGGTTCATCTGAATAGTTATCACCGCCTGCATGGACCATGATGGCACGACCCTGAACATCTGCCAGTTTCAGGCGTGGCGCAAGCAGAGTCACACGTGCTGTACCATCAGTGTTTACTTTAAGGGCTGGTAAGTCACCCAGATGACCCGTCATGGGTGTGCCATGATGAGGTGCCTGATTCGGGTTGTAGTGACTGCCGGCAGCAAGTGCAGCACCTGGTTTGCCATCTTTTTCACCCGGTGCACATGAACCATTTTCATGAATATGGAAGCCACGCTCACCCGCAGGAAGCTGTTTCAGGTTAGTACGAATCACCAGGCCCGCAGGGCTGTCACTCAATAATACGGTACCAATCGATTCACCGACGCCCTGTGCAGAGACAGCATTCAGGGTCACGGTTTTAACATTTTCAGTCGAAGTGGAGGTTGAAGCGCAACCGGTAAAAAGTGCGGCACTGACTGCGCACAAAGCTGTAAGTTTAAACAATGAAGACATAATTATCACACCTTGATCTTTATTCTGTTTTTCGGAATCTATTGAAACAGAGCAAGACCAAAAGCACTATAGAAAATCAGTACTTAAATGTTTTAATTTGTTTAAGCCGGTCAGTCTGGTGATTTAGGCGTCTTGTTACGACGCAGACGGAATTTTTTCTTCGGTTCAACCTCATGCGCCATAGTGGCTTTAGGCATCATCAAAGGTTCATTCAAGTTGCTTTCATGCAGCCATTCACGCCAGATGGCCAGTAGTACGGCCAGAATCACCGGTCCAATAAAGACACCAACCAGACCAAAGCTGGCAATGCCACCCAAGACACCAAACATGATCAGCAGGAATGGAATTTGTGTTGCACCTGAAATGACCAGTGGACGAATAACATTATCTGCCGTACTCACAATACAGACACCCCAGATCATGACCCCTACGGCTTCAATGGTTTGACCTTGCGAGAACAGCCATAGCGAAACTGCACCATAAGCAACAGGAGGGCCAAAAGGAATTAAAGCAAAGATAAAGGTGATAATGGTCAGTACCATTGGGTTCGGTACGCCAGCCACAAAGTAGCTGATACCTGCCAGTAAAGACTGGGCAATCGCCGTTAAACCTACGCCATAGACCACCGCACGTGTAGTATCCGAAATTGTAGCCAGATAATGATGAATACGTGGACCGACTACCATTTCAAAGGCTTTACGCACCTGATTCAGAATGGTATGGCCATCACGATAAAAGAAGAATAACGACAGCACGGCAAAACACAGCTTGAAGACATTTTTACTGATTTCATTCAGCACAATTTTACCGTAATTCAGATGACCCTGAATCCAGACTGAAATGGTTTGTGCAATGCTATTTGGATCGGCATTAATCTCATTCAGGGTGCGGGTAATTTCCTTACCTACAAGTGGTAGGCCGCGAATAAAATCTGGAACGCTGAGATGACCTGAGAATACCTGTTTCTGCAATTCAAAATACAGGTTCCGGCCTTCGTGTTGCAGCATAAAAATGGCAAAGATAAAAGGCAAACCAAATACCAGAATCACACCCAGAATCATAATGGTCGCACTCAGTGTCGGCCGATTGCCACTCATTCTTAAGATCGACTGATACAGCGGCCAGGTCATGTACGCAATAATGGCTGCCCAAACTACAGGAATGATGAAATACTTGAGTATGTGAAAACTCAAAAAAATCAGAATGAAAAATAGTCCAAATAATAAGACTTTTTGTAGTGTAGGCGCGTACTGTTGCACTGAATTTAGAGGCTCATTTTTTTAGGTCGTGTCAGGCATATTAACTGAAAAAAAAGCGATCGAAAACGATAGTGCGGGAAGTAGTACGATTATTTTCCTTAGAATAAAAAGAAGAGGCTAAAAATAACAGAACTAGAACCATTGGCTTGGATCGTCAATAATGGCATTCAATAAAGGTTGCCATTGATCCTGTAATTCACGGTACATCTTCTGCTGTTTATCAAAAATAGACAGGCCTTGCATGGCCAGTCGGCTATAGGGTGCACGTTCAGAAATCCAGGTAACCGGTTGCTGATCAATTTTATTAAAGAATTGCTGAATGTCCTGATTACTGGCTGCATTAGGTTTGGTGCGGTTAGCGAGGAGCAGAATTTCAACCTTGCCTTTACGGATACGTTTAATATCCTGCAAATGTTTGAGAAAACGGCGCGTAGAATCAATATCAAAAAAAGAAGGCTGCAGCGGGATAATGATGGCATCCGCTTCACTAATTAGCTGTTCGGCATGATCTTCAGTCAGCGCTCCGGGTGCATCGATAATCAGATATTCCAAGTTTTTAGGCGCATCCCCAATCGATTTGGCATTCCGCCAGTCCAGACTCTGAATCGGTGCGGCATCTTTTGGGCGATGTTTCAGCCATTGCAAGGTCGATTTCTGGCTGTCCGCATCAGCCAGAGCAACTTTATAACCCTTTTGTGCCAGGGCAGCTGCCAGGCTAATCGCAGTAATGGTTTTACCACAGCCACCTTTCTGATTTGCAATTAAAATAGTTTTCATGACCCGGGATGATTTAATTCTGCTCCCGCCTAGCATATCATTCTTTGCAGGCTTACTGGATGGCAGACCCTTTCAACTTCAGTCGAAGGTAGGCAGCAAAATAAAGCAGATTAGGAAGATTGAATGTCCATTGGAATGGCTATGCTGATTGGTGCCTGTATTGGAGTGGTTTTAACTACCCTGATTCTGGGCCAGACGCGAAATGGTCGAATTAAAGCAGAATATGAACAATATATTGCCGAGCTGGAGCTGGAACATCAGCAAGCTTTAGTCGCTGCACAAAAACGCAGTGTAAATACCAGTCGCGCGGTACTCAAAGGCAAAATGGCCGAGCAGTTGGCACCGATCATGCCAGAGTTTCAATATCTACCTAGTGATGCCAAATTTTTAGGCGATCCGGTGGATTATGTAGTCTTTGATGGTTATACCGATTTTCGTGATGGTGAAGGACTGGCAGAAGATATTGAAGTGGTTTTGATTGATATTAAAAGTGGGGGTGCACGTCTGACCAAAGGCCAGATGGCAATTGCTCAAGCCATTCAGGAAGGGCGGGTACGTTTTGAGACCATCCGGATTGATTTTGAAGACTGAAGGACAGCAAGCTTCAACGCTACACTATGGATAAACTGATTATTGCCGCAGCACTGTTTGCGCTTGGACTATGGATCTGGTCGGAATACTTTCGGGCGATTCCGAATCTGGAGCAGGCCGGAGTACTCAAAAATTTTCAGGTAGAATCGATTGAGCCGCATCAGGCTGAATATCGCGTACTGGCCAAACAGTATTATGGACCTGAGCGCCGTACCATTCATCCAGCCAGTCCGGTGGTGGGAAGCTTTAATGATCTGGCCTATGTCAGCAATATTGATCTGTTACTGGCCGCACCGGAAGTATCCAGTGCTGTATTTAAATCATTCAAGCTTGAGCAGGACAGGCGTTGTTTCAATATGACCGCTACAGACGCACAGGCCAATCCTGCGAACATTCAACCTCATTTGCTGAACCTGAGTGTGATTGCCGCCAGCGAAGCTGTTGCCAATAAGGTTCGCCGTTTAAAAGCAGATCAGCGGATCTGGCTGCAAGGTGACTGGGTACAGGTCAAATCAGCGACCAGCCAGCAAGAATTTCAGGTTGGAAAAGGCAATCCAAGATCAGCCCAATGCCGTCTGTTTAGAATAACTGATTTAAAAGTGCTGGATTAAAGCGGTTTATGTGCTCGTGCCAGCAGCATACGCTGGCCAATCTTTGGAATACCTTCTGCATCGGTATAATGAACTTCATCCAGGTCAAACCCGGCCTCTAAAAGAGCAGTTTCAATATCCCGGTTAAGATGACAGCCATCTGCCACTTTCTTCTGAATCGGGGTGAGTAAATGCTGCAAGCGCTGAATGTTGAGATGCTCTCGGTTTAATACATGCTCAACCAGATGAAAATGGCCGCCCGGCTTCAGAACCCGATAAATTTCATGCAGACTTTGATGTAGATCCGGAATACTGCATAAGGTCCAGGTTGATACGATATTTTCCAGACTATTTTCTGCAAAAGGCAGGGCTTCTGCACGGGCCTGAATCTGTTCGACCGCAAAAGGGCTTTGACTGATACGCTGCTCAGCCAGTTTAAAAATGTCCGGATTAGGTTCCAGCGCATAGACTTTATCGACGGCCTGATAAAAAGGCAGATTCAATCCTGTACCAAAGCCAATTTCCAGAACTTCACCTGTAATAGGTAATAATAATTCACGGCGTAAATCCATCAGGGATGGAGTCTGCATGACCTGATTCAGCAGATGCGGAAAAATATGTTGTTGATAGAATTTATACAGCATGGTCGCATTCAAATTATTCTTAGACAAGCCTAGATTAACCGAAAATAATTAGATTAGCTAAAGATCTCTGCTCACCAAAATTGATCAACTTGTTACTAATTTCAACTATTTATTCATTAAAAAAATCGTACTATCAAACAAGATATTCTTGGAAAGATTTGATGGAATAAAGACAGAATTATGTTCAAACATCTTCGATACTATGCTTTGGCGGCCAGTCTTTTACTACCGCTTTATGGTCACACTTCTGTAGACCATAATGTTGCCAAAGGACTGCCGCCTATGGCTAAAGACCAATCCATTTCAGTCTTGCAGCCGTTTAAAGGTGATTTCCGTATTTTGGGATCAAAAATTTATACCG
Organism: Acinetobacter sp. YH12249; assembly: GCF_013417475.1. Classification (NCBI taxonomy): domain Bacteria; kingdom Pseudomonadati; phylum Pseudomonadota; class Gammaproteobacteria; order Moraxellales; family Moraxellaceae; genus Acinetobacter; species Acinetobacter sp. YH12249. The sequence continues at coordinate 9,849 of NZ_VPDX01000018.1, forward strand.
ACGACGAGCAGGCCAAGTTCTCTCCGATCGATTATGCGGTGAGTTGGGGGCTGTTTGCACAACCTGAAATTGCCCGGCACATTACGGTCAATCAGTATAACCGTTACCTGAACTGGAAAATGGATCGCGTGCCAGTGCCCATTGAACAGGCCAAACAGATGGTCTCCAATATGCACATCATTCCTGCCAATCCACAAATTGCCAAAGCAATTAAACAGGTAAAACGTGGGGATCTGGTGCGTTTACAAGGTGAGTTGGTGGAAGTGCGTGATAAAGATCTCGTCTGGAAATCTTCTTTAACCCCAACCGATACCGGTGATGGTGCTTGTGAAGTATTTCGGGTCAGCTCAATCAAGTGGATTGAGAAAGTAGGTAAAGGTTAAAACTGGAAAAACTTATGGCTTTCTGAAAGGGGCGTTTGAAGTGTTGCTGGGTGGCTTGGCTTTCTTGATATTTAATTTATTTTAAGCCTTATAGTTTTTCATTTTTAAATTGAATTACTTCTCCAAAAATAATTTTAATCTTAAATACGAATGTCATCTTGTTCTGTTATTTTGATATAAAAAACCGCCAGAAATAGGCGGTTTTTTATTTGGCAGAATAACTTATTTGGCAGCCAGTGCTTCACCTTCAAAGGCAATGCCATCCCAGCCATTTTGCATGAACTGGCGGATATTCTGGTGATCCGTTGCTTCTGGTGTGGCCAGTACAGCCGCATAGTGTTCTGCAAACAGGCTCAAGGTTTGTGCCTGATCCAAACCATTCAGTTTGGCAAATGAAAATACTTTGGCACTGCCTTGGTTTTCAGTGGCAGCATTAGCCTGTTGGCCATTTTTAAAAGCAGTAGGTGTATGAGCATAGTGCGCATCGATATATGCAATCACATCTGCAAATTTAGCTTCGCCCGCAGCCAATTGAGCCAGTAATTCCTGAGCCATGTGGATTCCCTCTAACTTAAATCAATTTGAATGGCGTCGAATATACCAATTTTTTGGCAAAGGTCCATGTTCATTCTGCAATTTTAGGTGCATGATGTTATTCATTATTCTCGTCCCACATGGTGGCTGAGAAAAGGTTTAAGATCGAGTAAAGACGGAGTAGACATGAACTGGCTTTTGGTGGCAATGGGCGGGGCAATCGGGGCAACACTGCGTTATGGAGCAGGAATGTTGATTGCCAAGCCACAGATGCTATTTCCGTGGCCGACCTGGTGGATCAATATTATAGGCTGTCTGTTTGCCGGGATTTTCTTTGCCCTTAGCCAGAAATACAGTTTCCTGCAAACTGAAGCACGGCTATTTTTGATGGTAGGCATCTTGGGCGGCTTTACGACTTTTTCCAGTTTTGGCCTAGAAACTTTTCAGCTGCTTAAGCAGGGTGCAGTCACGATTGCCCTCAGTTATGTGATCTCTAGTGTGATTGTCGGAGTATTGATGCTGGGTGTGGGCTTCTATTTAACTCAGCTGGCTTTAGCGCAGGCATAAAAAAGTCAGGAAATTGGAGGTAATTTCCTGACATAAACCGCGATTTAAATTGAGAGTAAAAATCGGAGGTTTTAAGTTTAACCACGTTTAAAACGGGCAAAACGTTTGTTAAAGCTCGCTACGCGACCTTCATTACTGGTTTGACGTTGCTCACCGGTATAAAACGGATGTGAAGCACTCGAAATATCCAGGGTGACATAAGGATAGGTCTTACCTTCATATTCCTTGGTCTGGCTAGAAGTCATGGTGCTGCCAATCACGAAGTAGGCATCAGCATTGGTGTCATGAAATAAAACTTCTCGATATTCGGGATGAATGTCTGGACGCATCGTAATATTCCTCTTGTAATTTAAGAGTAATGTTATAATGTAACATTTGATATTTCAAGTGAAGTAGGGTTACAGCTTGTAAGCTTATTACTTCAACTTAACTGCGACTTGGCACGATTTCTTCAAATACATCACTCAAATCATCATGTACTTTCAAATGAATCAAGTTCCAGTATTGTCCGGAAATAGTACGGTTTACCATCAGGGTATCCGGCGACGGTTTGAATACATCCCAATATTTCAGAGAAGGTTTGAGCAATTCCATTCCATCATGATGTGCTGAGTTTTCAGCAAAATCATAATTAGTGGTTAAAGGACGCATCAGCACTTCTAGCCATTGCTCATACAGATCGGCCGGGAATTTTCCGGTTTCTGTCAGGGTATGCAAGGCATCCAGTTGCTGTTCAATGGTCGAAATATCCTTGTCACGGGCTGCATGGATCAACTCTTTGAAATGAGTAATGATCTCGGTAGAAAGCGTTTTAACACCGCCGTAATCGTAAATAATCACCGAGCCATCTTCACGGAAGGCAAAGTTCCCTGGATGCGGATCACAATGGAAACGTTTCAGATAGAAAATTTCCTGACCAATCGCACGGAATAAACGGCGGCCTAGGGCATTACGGGTTTCTAGCGGCCATTGGCTGGCTGTTTCCATACTTTCACCCTGTTCCAGGCTTAGGGTCAGAATATGGCGGGAAGAATATTCACTAAATACTTTTGGAATCACAATTTGGTGATCGAGTGATTCATGAAAGGCACGTGCCACTTCCAGATTCTGAGCTTCAATTTCATAATTGAGTTCATTGTCCAGACTATGCTGGATTTCCTTGAATAGCTGATCCTGCAATTTGCGGTCAATTTTTAGTACACCCATCAAACGCAAGGCCAGACGAACCTGTTTCAGGTCACTTTCACAGGCTTCTTCCACTCCCGGATATTGCACCTTGACCACAACCTGCTGGCCATCGGGTAGAGTCGCTTTATGCACCTGTCCGATCGAGGCTGCGGCAAAAGGCTGCTCATCAAACTGCTGGAATAGGTCCTGCAAAGATTTACCTAATTCTTTTTCAACCTGTGACTGAATCTCTTTAAATGGCATCGGTGGAGCCTGACGCTGCAATTTGGAAATGGCTCGAGCAACTTCAGGCGGGAAAATATCTTTATATTGCGAGGCAATCTGGCCGACTTTCATCACCGCACCTTTCATTTCCCCCAAGGTATCAGCAATCTGTACTCCAATATCCTGAAATAATTTACTGCGTGCAGCATTTTTCTGCTCTTCATCCGCAGTTAAATTTTTAATCGAATTGGATAGGGTTTTACTTGCAATACTTGCGGTCATTCCAGCCAATTTCATAAAGCGGCGACCAGGCGTTCGAGCCGTTTTTGCCATGCGAGATTCCTCAAAATCACCATTTTTATGGGTGTATTTGATCATAGGTGACAAACTATAAATTGCCTATATTTAATTGTAGATGTTATGTTGCAAAGCTTCTCAAAGTATTCATATTTACTTGATATTGTTCACTTGATTTATGCAATTTTTAAACCATCTTGGTGTCTGTACGGCAGTTTTTGAATCAATTATTTAATTATTCTGGAGAGAGCAAAGCATGATTTTTGAGTTCCTTTCCATGATGAAAGGCTTAAAATAATGGCATCTCAAGATCAAGAAATTTCAATGAAAGTCTATCGATATTTTACTGGCAAAGATGATGTGAATTTTTGTGCCCGTGTGACCAAGGCACTCAATGAAGGCTATGAACTTTATGGTGCGCCAACCATGACCTTTAATGGAACAGATGTCATTGTCGGGCAAGTGGTGATTAAAGAAGTCGCAGATGAGTCGGAGATTCCACAGGGATTAAAAGATGCACTAAATCAGTAATTCAATGCATCTTGTTAAATAATAAGAGGATTAGGCACGCTGGCTTAAACGTTTATTATTGCCATAAAGTCGTGCCAGCAATAAAACACAGGCCACGCTCAGACCGACAATCAGACCGACCCAGACGCCTGCTGCCCCCATATCTCCAAAACGGGACAAATAAACCCCCACCGGGAAGGCAATCACCCAATAGGCAATCATGGTGATCCACATTGGGCCTTTGGTATCTTGCATACCCCGTAAGCAACCTGCAGCACTGATCTGCCAGGCATCCATCAGCTGATAGGCCACTGCAAAGAGCACCAGATAAAGCGCAATCTGGGTCACCATAGGATCAGAGGTATAAAGCGCTACGATTTCACTACGGAACACCCAGAGTAATAACATGATCAGCAGAGCCAAAATCGTCGCGGTCATCAGACCTAAGCCTTGCACTCTACGCATGGCATCCCAGTTCTGTTCACCATAATAAGTTCCCACCCGAATGGTTAGTGCAATGGCGAGAGACATCGGAATCATGAACAGCTGTGAGGTAACAGAAATAGCAATCTGGTGAGCGGCCACAATGGTTTCACCCAATGGGCTCAAGACTATCGCTGCGGTACTAAAAATACTCACTTCAAAGAAAATTGCCAGTCCGATCGGAAAGCCCAGCTTTAAAATCCGTTTCAGCCAATATCCGTTCAGCTTTTCCCAGTGACTAAATGGCTGACTACTTTGATAAACCCGATTTTTAAAAATATACAGCGCCAAGCTGAGTAACATTAACCATTGCAGAATTGCTGTGGCAAAACCACAACCGGCACTGCCCAGTGCCGGAATAGGGCCAACTCCATACATAAAAATGAAGTTTAATGGAACCAAAAGCAGTAGCGCCATGAGGCTAATAGCAGTGACCGGACGTGGATAACCAATGGCTTCAGAATAACCACGTAAAGCCGCATACATGGTCACAGCAGGCATACCAAAGCCGATGGCATGTAGGAACAGACCAGCCTTAGGTTGCAAGCTTTCTGGGACACCTAGTAAAGGTAAAGAGAGGGGCAAAACTTGTAAAACCAGACCCGCAATCACCCCAAGGATGAATGCGACCCATAATGATTGTCGCGCAATTGTGGCAATTTTCTCAGGTGTACGTGCACCTTTAGCTTCAGCGACTAGAGGCGTGGTGGCGATCATGATGCCACTGAAGAGTAGCATGACTGGAATCCAGAGGCCGACACCAACCGCAATCGCTGCCAGATCAGTTGGTGAGAGACGCCCGGCCATAATGGTATCAATCAGGCCCAAACCTGCCTGGGAGAATTGTGTGACCAGAATGGGCAACATCAGATGGAACAGCTGTTTTAATTCATAACGACGGGTTGTGGCTGTCAAAACATTCGACACAAAAATTACTCATTAGTGATCATGTGCTTAGAGATAAGGTTTAGCGTTGTAAAGTGAGAAGCACACCAATAAAAATCACCACGCCACCTAAAAGACGTTGCCAGTTCACCGGCATTTTTTCATTGCCCAGCAGACCAAACTGATCGACGATCATGGACATCACCATCTGACCAAAAATAATCATTCCGGTCAGTGTCAGGAAGCCCATTTTAGGTGCAGCATAAATGCTCATGCTGATCGCATAAACACCCAAAAAACCACCTAACCAGAGATACCAGGGAATTGCCATCAGCTCCTGTAAGCCTGGTTTGGGATGTGACTGAAACAGCACGATGCCGGCAAGTACTATTGTACCAATCAAAAAGGAAAAAAATGCAGCTTGAATAGGAGAATATAAATATTCTTTTAATTGGGTATTAATAGCCGTCTGTAAGGTCAGCAAGACCCCGATTGCAAACACCAAAGGCAATAAAATAAGGAGCTGGGAGGATATTTTCATAATTTTAACTATCTAATTCTATTTAAATTTTTAAGCATTAGGTGATGGCGATTTTAATTTTAGCAGTGTTGTTGCCGAGTCATGTTAAAATTACGCTAGATCTTGTAGTTGTTTTTGAGTAGTTCTTTGGCTGAATTGAATCCTGCACTTATTCCCTTATCCCTGTATATCCATATGCCGTGGTGCGTACGTAAATGTCCGTATTGTGACTTTAACTCGCATGCCGTGCCTGATGGGGAATTGTCTCTCGAGCTGGAGCGGGAATATCTGCATGCGCTGGTAGAGGACTTTAAAACTCAGGTTGATTTTGCCCAAGGCCGTTCGATTCATAGTGTATTTATCGGTGGGGGAACGCCATCACTGATCTCTGCTGCAGGTTATCAGTGGCTGTTTACCGAACTGAAAGCACTGATTCCTTTTGAAGAGAATTGTGAAATCACACTGGAAGCCAATCCAGGTACGGTGGAGCATGATCCATTTGCTGGCTATTTAGCAGCTGGTATTAATCGTCTGTCGATTGGCGTGCAAAGTTTTAATACCGAGCATCTGAAAAAGCTGGGCCGAATCCATAGCAATGAAGATGCGATCTCGGCGATTGGCCTGGCGCGTGATGCTGGTTTTCAACGGATTAATGTGGATTTGATGCATGGCTTACCTGAACAGACACTAGAGCAGGCACTCAATGACCTGAAACTGGCAGTCGAGAATGGTGCTACGCATATTTCCTGGTATCAGTTAACTATTGAGCCGAATACTGTGTTTTTCCGTACTCAGCCGATTTTACCGGTCGATGAAGTACTGGAAGAGATTCAGGAACAGGGCGAGGCTTATTTAAAAGCCAATGGCTTTATCAATTATGAAGTCTCTGCCTGGCGTGAAGAATTACCATCGGCACATAACCTGAATTACTGGCAATTTGGTGATTATCTGGCCATTGGAGCAGGGGCGCATGGCAAAGTGACTCAACCGGATGGTGTTTACCGTTTCCAGAAAACCCGTTTGCCCAAAGACTATTTAGCCAAAGTGCCAGCAGAACATTTGCAGTTTAAGCGCATCGAAGCGGCAGATATGCCGTTTGAATTTATGATGAATGCCTTACGTTTAAATGAGGGTGTGGAAGCGAAGCTTTATCTTGAACGAACAGGTTATAGTCTGGATACACTGGATGAATTGCTGACTTCATTGCGCCAACGTCAATTAATGGTAGAAGATGCAGAACGTCTGGCATGTACTGAGCAAGGTCACATCTTTTTAAACTCTGTGCTGGAAGAGTTTCTTTAATTGCCTAATCTATCCGAATAATTAATCCAGTTTAAAAAGAAAAAGCCCGATGAGTTACATCGGGCTTTTTCTTCTCTCTCCACTATGCATTTAAGCCATTCGGATTAACGATACTTAGGTGGCAACTTGTGATGCGGGCCATTGTGATGATTTTTGTTGAAGAAGCCTTTATGGTCTTTCTTGCCAAACTTATCATGACGATCATGCTGGTTAAAATGCGCTTTAGGAGGTGCTTTATGGAAACCCCCTTTATGCGGCATTGGTTTCTTATCAAAATGATGCGCTGCTGGCGTTGGATGACGATGATCCGGTCCAGGAGCTGCCATTACTGACATGGTAGCTGTTGTTGCGATCAAGCCAATCATTAAAGAAGAAACTAATTTTTTCATGATCATACTCATATTTATTCAATGAGTTCATCATAGGAGTCAGTGATGTAGGGAAAATGGAGCCGTAGACAAGACTTTTGTAAATTTCAGAATTTCTTTCAATTTCGTATATAAGTAATTAATAAATAATATTTTTAATTAAAACTTCTATATTTTTATGGGCAATTTTTGATTTTAAAATCATCAAATTTCTTCTCAGTTTCTTCATGTTTTAACCTGACTAAATTTAGATGAAGAAATTTAGGACAAGATGATGAATGAAAAGCGAATATTTTTAATTATCTTTAAAATTTAATTAATTGATCTAGAAACTAAAATTAGTCAATTTAGGTACAAAAAAAAAAGCACTCTAATGAGTGCTTTTTTTCATCTTCGCAATATTAGATTGCAGTGATGTTAGTCGCTGTAGGACCTTTTTGGCCTTGAGCTACGCTGAAAGAAACCTTTTGGCCTTCAGCTAAAGTTTTGAAACCTGAACCTTGGATTTCGCTGAAGTGAGCGAAAACGTCTGGACCATTGTCTTGTTGAATGAAGCCAAAACCTTTAGTTTCGTTGAACCACTTTACTGTACCGGTAACTGTGTTAGACATAATATAACCTATTGAATCTTATGGATTTATAGTCAAAATTTCAGATGACTAGCTGTAACTTTGAAAAATAAAAAGGATGGAGCTTATTGATCTTTAAAACGAAGGTTTATGACTAAAACTGCGATACTTAAAAGAAGACTAACCAAAACAAGAATTTTTCTAGTTATCGCCATCATACCCTGTATTTATAGATATTCAAGTAAATTATATGGATTATTTAATAGACGTCTGAAAATTATAGATATAAATTTGTGTAGTTTGTGTACGCAGCAGATTTTTCTTTGTATCCAGTCATCATTTTGACATATGAAAAAGAGCGCCGTAGCGCTCTTTTTAAAGCTAAAACCTAAACTTTTGACTTAGTAATCAAAACTGAAGTGTTCTGCTGCCAGTGAAGTCATGGTTTTGGATGGATTCACCATTGCTTCAGCATGGCCTTGGGCACGTGGCAATAAACGCTCAAAGTAGAAATCAGCAGTTTTAATTTTCGCTTTGTAGAACTCTGGAACTTCTGCACCATCACCAGCAACCAGTTTCGCTGAAGCCACTGCAGCTTGTTGTGCCCAGAAGTAAGCCATCATTACATAGCCTGAGAACATCAGGAAGTCCACAGAAGCAGAGGATACGATGTCACGGTCTTTACGTGCTGCCAGCATGATACGTACAGTTAACGCATTCCACTGTGCACATAGCTTGGTCAGGTCCCAGGCAAAACGGCGCATGTATTTATTGCGTGCATGCTGTCCACAGAATTTCAGAATTTCAGCGGTGTAATCACGAATCACTTTACCTTTAGAGGTTAGCAGGACCTTACGACCAATCAGGTCAAGTGCCTGAACGCCAGTCGTTCCTTCGTACAGGGTAGAGATACGTGAATCACGAACGATTTGCTCCATGCCCCATTCTTTGATGTAACCATGACCACCAAATACTTGCATACCGTGGTTCGCTGCTTCATAACCCATTTCAGTCAGGAAGCCTTTCAGAATAGGGGTATAGAAACCTAAGTGATCATCCTGCTGTTCAAATTCAGCAGTATCACCACGCAGCAGGGCATCATTCATGTTATCTGCAATTTGTGCTGCATGATAGATCATGGCACGACCACCTTCAGCAATCGCTTTCTGGGTCAACAGCATACGGCGTACATCAGCATGGTGGATAATCGCATCCGCCACTTTTTCTGGATCTTTTTTACCAGACAGGGCACGCATCGACATACGTTCTTTGGCATATGGCAATGCACCCTGGAACGATAGTTCTGCATGACAGATACCTTGGATTGCGGTACCAATACGCGCGGTATTCATGAAGGTAAACATGGCATGCAAGCCTTTGTTTGGCTCGCCAATTAAATAACCTACTGCATTGTCAAAGTTTAGTACCGCTGTTGCAGAGGCACGGATCCCCATTTTGTGTTCAATCGAACCACAGTTCACCGCATTGCGTTCACCAATACCGCCATCTTCAGTGGCAATAAATTTCGGTACGATGAACAGGGAAATGCCTTTAGTGCCTTGTGGCGCATCTGGAAGACGTGCCAAAACGATGTGCACGATATTTTCAGTTAAATCGTGTTCACCCGCAGAAATGAAGATTTTAGTGCCAGAAATCGCATAAGTACCATCAGCTTGCGGTTCTGCTTTAGTTTTTACCTGACCCAGGTCGGTACCACATTGTGGCTCAGTCAGACACATGGTTCCTGACCAGGTACCTGCAACCAAATGCGGTAGATAGGTGTTTTTCTGCTCGTCAGTACCATACTGGATGATGGTATTGATACAGCCCACGCTCAAACCTGGATACATCTGGAAAGACCAGTTTGCTGTACCCATCATTTCGGATTTGATCAGGTTTAAAGACATCGGCAGGTTTTGACCGCCAAATTCTTCAGGATAAGACAGACCTTGCCAGCCACCTTGTACGAACTGATCATAAGCTTCCTTGAAGCCTTTAGGTGTGCGTACTTCGCCATTTTCAAAATGACAGCCTTCTGCATCGCCGGTCTGGTTCAGTGGAGAAAGTACATTTTCACAGAAATCTGCCGCACCTTCTAGAATCATGTCTACCGTATCTGCATCGGCATATTCGCCATTTGACAGTTTTTGGTAATGTGCAGGGTAATCAAGCACTTCATTCATTAAGAAGCGAATATCACGTAAAGGAGCTTTATATGCTGGCATGCGTTTAATCCTGATTAAAATAGTTTTGGATTATCTGTATCGATTCTATGATTATTCACATTGGGGATAAAAAAACATTGATAAAGACAACAAATAAAAATGTCAGAAAAGCGAATCGAGAAGATCAGACAAGTTTAAAGATTAAATAACGGAACTCTCCATCTTTAAATAAGGCACTTATATTGAAAAATGCTTATCTGTCTGGACTTTAATCAATATTTAGGGAGATTGTCTAGGGGTATTTTTGTATGAATTGTACACGAATGTTAGGGGCTAATCATTGGATAAATCATGTCATTAAATCCAATTTAATTTTATTATTTTTAATGAAAGGAAAAGAGTGAACGGATTAATGGCTAACCCGTTCATCTCAAAAATATTCAGAATTAAAGAAAATCTTTCAGCTCAGGTTTTACTCCGTTCCAGATATAAAAAGATTCAATGGCCTGACCGACTAGCATGCCGAAACCTTCAGAGGTAGGGACGCCACGGGCTTTGGCTTGATCTAAGAACGTGGACGGTTTGCCATAGGCCATTTCATAGGCATGTTTAAACTGTAGAGCTTCAGGTAGTACCAGCGCATCACCGCTAAGACTGGCAGAAGTCGCATTAATCACGATATCAAACTCACCAGCTAAATCAGTTAAGGCAATGGCTTGTAACTCCGCTTGAGGCACAGCGTCTTTTAGATCGGCAACCAGTTGTTCTGCACGTGACAAAGTACGGTTAGCAATAACAATCTTCTTCACACTAGCCTGTACCAATGGATAGATCACGCCGCGGGTCGCGCCACCAGCACCAATAATCAGGATATCGGTATTTTCCAGAGTCCAGTCAAGAGCACGAATAGCCTCGACTAAGCCTTGTCCGTCAGTATTGTCACCATGCAGAATGCCATCTTTCATCCATAGGGTATTCACGGCTTTGGCGATTTTGGCGCGTTCGGTAAGGACCTGGCACTGGGCAAAGGCCTGTTCTTTGAAGGGCACAGTCACATTCATGCCAATACCGCCCTGAGCAAAAAATTCCTGGATATTGGCTGTGAAACCATCCAGAGGGGCAAGGCGTTTGGTATAGGTCAGATTGACCCCGGTTTTGGCAGCGAAAGCCTGATGCAGTTCAGGAGAGCGTGATTGTTCGATGGGGTTGCCAATGACGGCAAATTGCTTGCTCATTTCACCATGTCCATGTGCGGAAATGGCCATTAATATACGTGAAAATGCAGGAGGGCTAAAGCCTGTCAGCAGTGAAAAGCAGGCTAAAGATTAAAGGTTTAGGAACTGCAAATCTCAATAATATGTTCGACAAAAAGCAAGGCCATACTAAATAAGGTTCCGGCAATCGTGAGAACACTCACAGAAATGGCAACTACATCTAGAATCAGGTTATGGCTGATGACAGCGGTACTAATCGCACTAATACCAAGCGCCAGAAATAGCCAAAAGGCCAACGTAGCAGGATTAAGGTGAAGCTTAAACATTGTTATTTTTACCTAGCAGAATTTATCTTTATCAGAGTCAAGATCAAGGAGTAGATCCTGAAATATCTTTCTGAGTTGCAGTATAGAGGATTTATCCATTAAAAAAGCCCTCGATCTGAGGGCAATTTGTATTTAAATATTTTGATTGCTTTATTTTGTTTTTAATTCTGTTAACCAGTCATGTGGTTTAAGGTAGTAATCAGTCAAGCGTTTTTCTGGTGATCCTTCGGCCCATTCCGGACGGTATAACCAGCCGGTAAGAGGTGGCAGGCTGACTAGAATTGATTCAATCCGGCCACCCGTCTGCAGGCCAAATAGTGTGCCCCGGTCATATACCAGATTGTATTCCACATAACGGCCACGACGATACAGCTGGAAATCACGTTGTGCTTCAGTATAAGACTTGTCTTGGTTACGCTGGAAAATTGGCAGAATGGCCTCTAAATAGCCATTGCCTACAGCCTGCATATACTGAAAACAGGTTTCAAAATCCCATTGATTCAGGTCATCAAAGAATAGACCGCCGACACCGCGCTGCTCATCACGATGTTTTAGATAGAAATAATCATCACACCATTTTTTATGTTCTGGATAAACCTCTTCGCCAAAAGGCGCACAGAGATCATGCGCTGTCTGGTGCCATGACAGCACATCTTCATCATTTGGATAGAAAGGGGTGAGGTCAAAACCGCCACCAAACCACCAGATTGGATCCTGACCTTCTTTTTCCGCCACAAATAAACGTACATTGGCATGTGAGGTCGGGACGTTCGGATTTTTAGGATGGATAACTAAAGATACACCCATGGCTTGGGCTTTAGCTCCGGCTATATTCGGATGGCGTTCAGTGGCAGAAGCGGGCAGTTTGGAAATATTGATGTGAGAGAACATCACACCGCCTTTTTCAATCACCTTACCATTTTGCAGCACGCGTGAACGGCCACCGCCACCTTCAGGACGTTCCCAGTCATCAATCACGAATTCAGCCGTGCCGCCACCGGCACGTTCCTGCTGTTCCAGCGCGGCACAAATCCGGGCTTGCAGGTCGAGGAGAAAATCGCGAACGCGTTGAATATCTGCAGAGGTAGGATGCTGCATCAGAACCCTCATAGGGAAATAAAAAGACTGCTTACATCAAAGCATAAAATGGCCTAAAAATTAAGGTGTTTTTCTGGAGGCTCACCATCTGTAACAACATTCAATCTAATGTTTTAGAGCAATTTGCTTCAGCTCAAATCCGACCACACTACTAGGTTGAATTCTTTTTTTGAGCTCCGCACAATAACCCTAACAGCGCTCTATGCAGCGCATTAACCTGACTGATAAGGTGGTAGGCATTCATGACTGTGCAGGCAAATTCTCTCATTCAAAAATATAATGTCCCCGGTCCTCGCTACACCAGTTATCCAACTGTACCTTATTGGGAAGAGTCAGGATTTTCACTAGAGCTTTGGAAGCAGACACTAAAACGTTCTTTTCAGGAGTCGAATGCGACTGAAGGCGTTAGCCTGTATATCCATCTACCATTTTGTGAAAGCTTATGCACCTTTTGTGGCTGTCATAAACGGGTGACCAAACGTCATGAAGTCGAGCTGCCTTATATACAAGCTGTGCTGAAAGAATGGGAGTTATATTGTGAGTTATTAGAAGAAAAACCCATCATCAAAGAAATTCATCTTGGTGGTGGGACACCGACGTTCTTTTCCATTGAACATTTAACCCAGCTGATTCAAGGTATTTTGTCCAAAGCCAAGATTGCAGCAGAGCATGAATTCAGCTTCGAAGGTCATCCAAACAATACCACGCGTGAGCATTTGCAAGGCTTGCATGACCTGGGTTTTCGTCGGGTCAGTTATGGCGTGCAGGATTATAATGAAACCGTACAAAAAGCCATTCACCGGATTCAGCCTTATGAAAATGTTAAACAGGTGACTGAATGGGCACGTGAAATTGGTTATGAATCGATTTCGCATGATCTGGTTTTTGGTCTGCCATTTCAAAGCCTGGAGGATGTCTTAAATACCATCGATCAGACCAATTCCCTATTACCAGACCGTCTGGCCTTATATAGCTATGCACATGTACCTTGGATTAAAGGGAATGGCCAGCGCGGTTTTAAAGATGCTGATGTACCCAAAGATGAGATCAAGCGTCAATGTTATGAAGAGGGTAAGAAAAAGCTCCTGGCGCATGGTTACCATGAAATTGGTATGGATCATTTTGCGCTAGAAAAAGACAGCATGTACCAGTCCTTTCAGTCTGGGACTTTGCACCGTAATTTTATGGGTTATACCGCGTCTAAAACTCAGGTGATGATCGGACTCGGAATTTCTTCGATTAGTGATAGCTGGTATAGCTTTGCGCAGAATGTGAAAACCATTGAAGAATATTATGAACTGTTAGAGCAGAATCAGATTCCAGTGGTGAAAGGCCATATCCTGACTCAGGAAGATCTGATTATTCGTAAACATATCCTGAATCTGATGTGTAGCTTTACTACTTCTTGGGCAAAACCTGACATGAAGTTTGCTGAAATTGATGAAGTTCTAAAGCAGTTGGTGGAAATGCAGCAGGATCAGTTGATCAAAATTGAAGACTCTTCAGTCACGATTTTGGAGAAAGGGAAACCATTTGTACGCAATATTTGCATGGCTTTTGATTTACGTTTAAAGCGTCGTATGCCAGAGAACCGGATTTTCTCGATGACGATCTGAATCTCCCCCTCTTGCGGAGCAGTGCTCCTCATCTTTGAAAAAGAGGGGGAAAAGCCTCCCTGAGCAAGACTTAAGCATGGCTTTAAGTCGAAGCGCAAGAAAGGGAGGTTTGGAGGGGTTAAGTTAAAAGGTCGAAGAGATTTAAAAATAATTAAAAATCTTCCTTCTGATACATATGCGCCATACGCTCATGCTTGGTTTTGAGGTATTGCTCATTGAATGGATTCAGACCCACAGTGAGTGGTACACGGTCCACTACATTAATGCCTTGCTCTTTCAGTGCATCAATTTTTAAAGGGTTATTGGTGATCAAGCGGACGGCTTTTACACCTAAGTGATCCAGCATGATGCTGCACATATCATATTGACGTGCATCTGCCGGTAAATTCAGCATCAGATTGGCATCGACCGTATCATGGCCCTGGTCTTGCAAGGCGTATGCACGGATTTTATTGGTCAAGCCAATTCCGCGTCCTTCCTGACGTAAATAAAGAATGACACCGCGACCCACTTCATTAATCAGTTTTTGTGTTGCCTGGAGTTGAGGGCCACAGTCGCATTTTAATGAAGCAAAGGCATCACCGGTTAAACATTCAGAATGTACACGGACCAGCACAGGTTCATCACTTGGTTCTTCTAAGCCTTTAGAAAGAGCGACATGTTCTTCGCCAGTTTTAGGGTCTTGAAAAACAGTAATTTTAAATTCGCCATGAGCGGTCGGTAATCTTGAAGTTGCGACAAATTCGATAGGCACAGCTGAACCCGTAAAATCCTAATAAAGTAGCTAAAGTATAGCGTAATGCTTAAACATTAGTAGAATTGCTCAGCTGAATTTATGAAGAACATTTTCTTTTTTGTAGAAAGCGAACGATAATAGTTGATAAATAGTAAGATTATTCAGGATAATCGTAGCCTGCAAATTTTTCACCCCGACGAGATCGCTGTTTAATATTGCATCGCTAGAAGCGTAGCTGAATTGAAGCTGCTACAATTCAACTATATGATCGGTTATTCCCCATTGACCTAGCTTAAGATTTTGCCAGGCTTTAGAAGGCTTTGCCATATATGCTGTATACAGAAATACCAACTCAACGCCCTGTAACACCGTTGCTTGATGCGATCGATCATCCTGAGCAACTGCGTGCACTCGAGCAAAGCCAGCTCACTCAAGTGGCGGATGAGTTACGTCAATTCATTTTGTATGCTGCGGGTCAGAGTGGTGGACACTTTGGGGCCAATCTGGGTGTGATTGAGCTCACAGTCGCTTTACATTATTGCTTTAATACGCCACATGATCGCCTGATCTGGGATGTGGGTCATCAGGCTTATCCGCATAAGGCGTTGACTGGACGTCGTGAACAGCTCACTACAATCCGTGCAAAAGATGGTCTGGCCGCATTTCCAGCGCGTGAAGAATCTGAATTTGATACTTTTGGGGTAGGACATTCATCTACCGCCATTTCTGCTGGCCTTGGCATGGCTTTGGCCCGCCGTTATCAGAACAATCCGTGTGAAGTCGTATCAATCATTGGTGATGGGGCCATGACAGCAGGCATGGCCTTTGAAGCTATGAATGATGCTGTGGCACATCAGGCTGACCTGATGGTGGTTCTGAACGACAATGATATGTCGATCTCTTGCAGTACTGGTGGTTTTGCCAAGCATCTTGCTGCAATCTGGGAACGTGGCGAATTCGTCAACGTGACTGAAGATGGTGAGGCTTATGTACAGCCGCATCCGGAATGGCTGTATAACTCGCGTTTACATCAGGCTGCAACTGATGCCGCAGATAACCTGTTTAAAGCCATTGGTTTTGATTATTTTGGTCCTTATGATGGCCATGATGTTAAACAGCTGGTACACGTTTTTAAAGCCTTGAAAAAACGTAAAGGCCCACGTCTGATCCACATCTATACCAAAAAAGGTAAGGGCTTTGCGCCAGCAGAATGTGATCAGATTAAATATCACGCGATTAGCAAACTCAATGCAGTTGCAGCCCCTAATCCAGCACCCAAATATTCAGATGTATTTGGACAATGGTTATGTGATGAAGCAGCACAGGATAAACGCCTATTGGCGATTACTCCGGCAATGTGTGAAGGTTCAGGCATGGTGCAGTTTGCCAAAGAATACCCTGAACGTTTCTTTGATGTGGCTATTGCCGAACAACATGCAGTGACGCTTGCCGCTGGTATGGCTTGTGAAGGTTTAAAACCGGTCGTCGCAATTTATTCAACTTTTCTGCAACGGGGATATGACCAGTTGGTGCATGATGTAGCGCTGCAAAATCTGGATGTGACGTTTGGGATCGATCGTGCCGGTCTGGTTGGTGAAGATGGTCCAACGCATGCCGGCGCCTATGATTATGCCTATATGCGTACCATTCCGAATCTGGTGATCATGGCACCAAAAGATGAGAATGAATGCCGTCAGATGTTGCATACGGCTTATCTGTATCATGGTCCGGCAGCAGTGCGTTATCCGCGCGGGAATGGACTGGGTGTGGAAATCCAGAAAACCATGACCGAGATGCAGATCGGTCAGGCAGAATTGTTGCTCAGTCTGAACGAACAATATGATGAATATGTTTCAATTCTAGCGTTCGGTAGTCGGGTTCAAGCCGCAGTTGAAGCCGCTCAAGTATTTGCCAGCAAGCATGATGTGGGTGTACGCGTGGTAAATATGCGTTTCATCAAACCACTGGATACCAAAATGTTAAACCAGCTGGCCCATTCTACCAGCCTGTTTGTCACTGTTGAAGAACATGCAGTTATGGGCGGCGCAGGAAGTGCAGTGAATGAGTATCTGGCTGAAGCTCAAATCGTTAAACCAATCCTGAATCTAGGTTTAGCGGATAACTTTATGGCACAAGCAACACATAGCCAGATGTTGCAGCAGGCAGGACTTGATAGCCAAGGCATTGAAAAATCAATCAATGAGGCCTGGTCAAAGCTAGGTCAAAGCGTTCTGTTATAAACGCTTAAAAAGTTTCGACACATTTTTTCCCAAAAAGCCCGGATATTTGCTAAAATATGCGGGCTTTTATGCATTATTCTTTATCAGTATCTTCAAATTTGTAGTGGGTGTTCAATGGAACCTATGGTGGTGATGGCTGCGCGTGCGGCTCAATTAGTTGGTCAAGAGCTTTTAAAAGCGCATCAAAATCGTCATAAACTCGATCTGCAAGTCGAAGAAAAAGGCATTGATGGTCCGGTAACGCGTGTAGATCGTTATCTGGAACAGTTGACCATCGATACTCTACGTAAAAGCTATAAAAATCACAGTTTCCTTGGTGAAGAATTTGGTCTGCAAGAAGGTAAAGGTCACGACGCTGATTGGTGTTGGGTGATCGATCCACTTGATGGCACACTAAACTTTATCAACGGTTTTCCGCATTTCTGTATCTCTATCGCAGTTCAGCACAAAGGTGTAACTCAACACGGTGTTATTTATGACCCGGTGAAAGATGAGCTATTCTCTGCGAGCCGTGGTCGTGGTGCGATGCTGAACCAGCGCCGTATCCGTGTAAATGTTAAAGACAGTCTGAACAATACTTTCCTGGCAGTAGGTCATGCTTACCGTACTAAACGTAATGGTGAAGTAGTCTCTTATGCCAAGAATCATTTTGATGCATTGCTCAATGTGACTGAAGCAGGTGCACAATTCCGTCGTGGTGGTTCAGCTGCCTTGGATCTGGCTTATGTCGCTGCTGGTCGTCTTGATGGTTACTTCGAGCTTGGCTTGAAACCTTGGGATATTGCAGCAGGCGAGTTAATCGTGAAAGAAGCGGGCGGAACTGTGGTTGATGCGCGTGGTGGTAGCGATTCTATGGAAAATGGTCAAGTTTTGGCTTGTTCAATGAAAATGCTGAAACCTCTTATGCAAGCAGTTGTTCCTGCTTGGGGTGAGGCAGCGAAATAATCGGGTTTAACGCCGTAAATCGAATATTAAAAAGGTATCTCTCGGGATGCCTTTTTTATTTTTTAAAAATAATTACGAGATAAATATCTTCATATTTAGATGATTCACAGCATTGATAAAAAGAAAATTGACCAGCTGGAGGATTAATTACATTTCTTTTCTTGGTTAAGTCTTAGAAATTGATGAAGAAATTAGCAGTTAAACAAAATAATCTGAAAAGCGGATGACTTTATGAATAATCCTGCTATAATCTGCGCACGCACTTAATTTCTGTTCGTCACCTGAACATTTCTCTTCTTATCATTGTGTATGCGCGTGCGGTCCAAAGAGAGGACGATATCTCGCGCCCCAATCGCTAAAGCGATTCCTTCAGGTTATGCCGTAATCATGCGTGCGTTATATCACATCGTCGTTACTCGGATCGCCGCTGAATCATCTCTTTTCAGCGTTTAATTGCTGTACCGCTTTTTGTCGATGTCCATTTGACTTTATTTTTAATGGAGCACCCAATTTCCGGGTGGAATACTCTATGAGCAAAACTTTTGCTGAATTTTCTTTGCATGAATCGTTACAACAAGCCCTTCAAGGCTTAGGTTTTACTACTCCGACTCCTGTACAAGAACAATCTATCCCTGCTGCACTAGAAGGTAAAGACCTTTTAGTATCTAGCCAGACAGGTTCGGGTAAAACCGCTGCGTTCCTTCTCCCAACTTTGAACGCACTTGCTAACCAAGATACTTTCGTACCATTTAAAGAACGTATGAAAGCGGTGACTCAACCAACTATTCTGGTGATTTCACCAACTCGTGAATTGGCACAACAAGTATGCCAAGACGCGATCGCATTTGTACGTCACATGAAAGGTGTTCGTATTGCTGCAATTATGGGTGGTATGCCATTTGGTAAACAAATCCAGCAGTTAAAAGGTGCACAGGTTGTTGTAGCAACTCCAGGCCGTTTACTTGACCTTGTTAACCGTCGTCAAATCAAACTTGACAAAGTTGACTCGCTGATCGTCGACGAAGCTGACCGTATGCTGGATCTTGGCTTCTCTGAAGACCTAGAAGCAATCGGTGACTTGGCTGCAAACCGTAAACAAACACTGATGTTCTCTGCAACTTTCGCTCCACGTATCATTACCCTTGCTGAACGCATGATGAATGAACCAGAGCGTATTGCAATTGAAACTGGTCACTCTACCAATACTGACATTACCCAGACTTTACACTGGACTGATGGCTTTGAGCACAAGAAAAAACTTCTTACTCACTGGTTAAACGAAGAAGACGTTGATCAGGCAGTGGTCTTTGCTTCTACTCAAGAAGATACAGATATGCTGGCTGAAGAACTTGCTGAAGCAGGTTTGTCCGTTGTTGCTCTACATGGTGCGATGCCACAAACCGTTCGTAACCGTCGTCTGCGCAGCATCCGTGAAGGTCGTGCAAAAATCCTGGTTGCAACTGACGTTGCAGCACGTGGTCTTGACGTACCGACAATCTCTCACGTGATCAACTTTGGTCTTCCTATGAAGAACGAAGACTATGTACACCGTATCGGTCGTACAGGTCGTGCGGGCCGTACTGGTAAAGCAATTACTTTAGCGACTTATCGTGAACGCGGTAAAATCCGTGCACTAGAAGACTTCCTTGAAGCTCGTCTAAACGTATCTGAAATTGAAGGTCTTGAGCCATCTCCACCTCCTGCACGCGGTAGCCGTGATGGCGCTGGTCGTGGTCGTGGCGGTCGTCGTGATGGTGGTCGTGGCTTCGGTGGTGGTCGTCGTTTCGAAGGCGAGAGCAACTTCAAACGTCGTGAAGGTGGTGATGACCGTCCACGTCGTAGCTTCGATGACAAACCTCGTGGCGAACGTCCTGCGTTCGGTGGCGAAGATCGTCCACGTCGTGACTTCAACAGCGATCGTCCACGTCGTGAAGGTGGTTTCAGTGATCGTTCACGTCGTGACTTCAATGAAGACCGTCCACGTCGCGAGTTTAACAATGATCGTCCACGTCGTGACTTTGGTGACCGTCCTCGTTTCGAAGGTAATGATGACAACCGCGGTAACCGTGTAGATTACAAACCACGTCGTGAAGGTTCTTTCGGTGACCGTCCTAAACGTGATTTTGGTGATCGTCCTGCTCCACGTCGTGAAGGTGGTTTCGGTGACCGTCCTAAACGTGATTTCGGTGATCGTCCAGCACGTCGCGAAGGTGGTTTCGGTGATCGCCCAGCACGTTCATTCGGTGATGACCGTCCAAAACGTGACTTTGGTGACCGTCCAGCGCGTCGCAACTTTGATGACAAGCCACGTGGCGAGCGTTCATTCGGTGAAGATCGTCCACGTCGTAAATTCAATGACTAATTGAATAACGTCTGAAAAAAAACCAGCCTGAGTGCTGGTTTTTTTATGCATTGATTTTTTGTTTTTTCAGCATAAAATGCCTAATTCATTAACTTTTTCTAGGTTTATGATGATCCGTAATCTGAAAGTGTCTTTTTATAGTCTTTCATATTATTGAGGGGTACATGTCCTACATTGCGGTAACTTTGCTTTTGTGCAATCTGATTTATTATGTATATCGTTTTTTAAATGGATCATAGTCTGTTAAAATCGCGTCGAAATAAAATTTTTGATTACTAGAAATATATGGCCAGGCATGGAGCATTATGTTTTCCATGAACTTGACCCTTCATTTTCAAATGCTAACATGTTGAACTTCGTTCTTTTGTCATATGCATGCTGAAAAAATGCAGGAATAAACTCAGCTATGAAAAATCAAACAGCGCAGGATCCTCAGTCTTTGATTGAAGTCAAGAATTTGAGTTTCAAGCGGGGTGAGCGTGTAATTTATGACGATGTCAGTTTAAAAATTCGTCGTGGGCAGATTACCGCCATTATGGGACCTTCCGGAACTGGTAAAACCACTTTATTAAGATTGATCGGTGGGCAACTGACGCCTGAACAGGGTCAGGTTTTACTGGACGGTAAAGATATTGCCAAGATGTCCCGTTCCGAGCTTTTTTCCGCACGTGCACGTATGGGGATGCTGTTCCAAAGTGGTGCTCTGTTTACCGACATGAGCGTCTATGAAAATGTTGCCTTTCCGATTCGTGCGCATACCAAATTGCCTGAACATTTGATTGCTGAAATCGTGGCTTTGAAACTCGAATCAGTAGGACTGCGTGGGGCAGAGCAGATGATGCCTTCAGAGCTGTCTGGCGGGATGAATCGTCGTGTCGCATTGGCTCGTGCGATTGCACTGGACCCGGAGCTGATCATGTACGATGAGCCTTTTGCCGGGCAGGATCCGATTGTGATGGGTGTTTTGACCCGACTGATCCGCTCTCTACGTGAAGCGCTGGATTTAACAACTATTATTGTTTCGCATGATGTAGCAGAGACTTTATCGATTGCCGATTACATTTATGTAGTCGCTGAAGGCAAAATTCAGGGTGAGGGCACAGCAGAAGAATTGAAAAATCATCCTTCAGCCTTTGTGCAACAGTTCCTAACCGGTTCGGTTGAAGGCCCGGTAGATTATCAGTTTAGTCATCAGGCTTATTTAAGTGATGAGGTACGTTCATGAATGTCATTGCTGCCTTAGGTAGACGCGTTATTGAACGTGTTCAGGGAATTGGTGTTGCAACACTGATGCTGTTGCAGATTCTCTTTTCCATGCCAACCTGGCTTGGAGTAAAGCTGTTTGTTTATCAGATGTATCGGGTCGGGGTACTGTCGCTCTTGATCATTGCGGTATCTGGCCTGTTTATTGGTTCAGTACTCGGTTTGCAGATGTATACCATTCTGTCGACATTTGGTAGTGAAGCGATGCTTGGTACTGCAGTGGCTTTAACCTTGTTACGTGAATTGGCACCTGTGGTTGCTGCCTTACTATTTGCGGGTCGTGCCGGTTCTGCCTTAACCGCCGAAATTGGTCTGATGAAAGCAACTGAGCAATTGTCCAGTATGGAAATGATCGGGGTCGATCCCTTAAAACGGGTGATTTCACCACGCCTTTGGGCCGGTATTTTTAGCTTGCCAATGCTCTCTGTGATCTTTGCTGCGGTCGGGATCATGGGCGGAAAAATGGTAGGCGTTGATTTTCTGGGTGCTGATGAAGGCGCATATTGGAGTGGCATGGAAAGTACCGTGCGATTCTATAAAGATGTCCTGAATGGCACCATTATCAAGAGTTTTGTTTTTGCATTAATTTGTACCTGGATCGCGGTTTATCAGGGTTATGCTTGTGAACCAACATCAGAAGGTATCGCAACTTCTACAACACGTACGGTCGTCTATTCTTCGCTGTGCGTATTAGGTTTTGATTTCGTGTTGACTGCGGTCATGTTCGGAGGTATTTAATGAAATCACGTACTAGTGAGCTGGCCGTTGGTGTTTTTGTCATTCTTTTTGGTATCGCCCTGTTCTTTTTGGCGATGCGTGTTAGCGGTCTGGTAGGCACCAATATTTCTGATAGCTATCAGATGACAGCGACTTTTGAAAATGTAAATGGCATCAAACCACGCGCTAAAGTTGCTTTAAGTGGGGTGAAAGTCGGTCAGGTTGATAAAATTACGCTGGATCCGGTGACCCGTTTAGCCACTGTCCATATGACGCTAGATGGCTCTCTGACTTCTTTTAATGCCGAGCAGCTCAAGCAGGTTCAGCAGGAAGCATTGGAAGAGTTACGTTATAGTTCAGACTATACCGCAGCCGATCTTGCGCAACAAAAAACAATGGAAAAACAACTATTAGATAACATGAAATCCATCACCAATATTGATGAAGATGCTTACATTATGGTAGCAACAAATGGTTTATTGGGTGAAAAGTATCTGAAAATTATTCCAGGTGGCGGTCTGACTTACTTGAAACGTGGTGAGCAGATTGCGAACACTCAAGGCACCATGGAAATTGAAGATTTAGTGACGAAATTTATTACCGGTGGTGCCGGAAAATCGTCAGATAGTCAGGAAAGTGCCTCAGAAGAAGCTGCATTTTCAGAAACAACAGATGCAGAACCTGCATTTGTTGAATAACAGATTGAGGAGATTTGAGTGAAGACTTTAGTAAAACAAACGCTTGCTGCAAGCATTCTTTCAACAATGGTTGCTGGTACAGTGTTTGCTGCACCGTCTGAAGCCCCACCTGCTTTTATTAAAAGAGTTGCAGACAATTTGATTGATCGTCTTAAAACCGATCATGCCAAATTGCAGAATAATCCTGCGCTTGTGAAAACGATTGTTCGTCAGAATCTTGACCCGTATATCGATTCACAATCGTTTACCCGGATTGTGATGGGGACTTATGCGACCAATCAGTATAGTACTGCGGCGCAGCGTGCACAGTTTGAAAAGAACTTCCGTGAAACCCTGATTGAAAATTATGGTACGGCTTTCTCTAAGTTCAGTAACCAGACTTACAGCGTTCGTCCTTACAAGGCGACTAACAGCAAAAATCCTGTGGTGACTATCGACTTTAATAACAAAGGCGAGAAAATCCCGGTTGCTTTCCAGCTGGTTGATAAAGGTTCACAATGGAAAATCCGTAACATCAATGTTTCTGGTATTGACCTAGGTCTGCAGTTCCGTAACCAGTTTGCGGCTACAGTAAAACGTAATGGTGGTAATCTGGATAAAGCCATTGCCAACTTCAAGCCAGATGCAGAAGCGGCGATTGACAAGAAAAAATAAGATAGGTGAGTTGTGATTCAATTCAATAATCAGGAACTACAGGTTTCAGGCAAGATTGACGCTGACAATGCGCAGAACTATTACCTAGATGGTCTGCGCTTCATTCAGTCACAGGACAAGTTTCCTGTGGTAGTTAATCTGGCTGGACTTGAGCAGGGTAGTACTTTGGCTTTGGCCGTTCTGGTGCGCTGGTTGCGCCAGACCCCGCAAGCACGAGGACTACAGTTTAAAGCGGTTCCTGAAAAAATGATGAAGATCATTCAGGCCTGTCATTTGCAGGATGATTTACAGATCATTCAGTAAATAAAAAAGCACCGAAAGGTGCTTTTTTATTGCCGGTATATTTTAAAAAAGTTCCTCCCTTTCTCAAAGGGAGCTTAGGAGGGGTTAGTTAATTAACCTCTCCCTAAAGGAGAGGGAACTTGTATTTTAAAAAAGTGGAGAAATGGGCCTAGACTCGAACTTTAAGCAAATATTGGAAGTCTTTTCTCTCTGAGCGAGATTTAAAGCACTGCCTTAAATCTAAGCACAAGAGAGTTAATTCTCACCTCACCCTTGAGCAGCAGTGCTGCACATCACCTGAAAAGAGAGGGAAATTCCTCCCTTAGGAGAAATTAGGAGGGATTCTAAATCCACTTCTTCCATCTAAAGTAAATAAGAGGCCCAATCAAAAAGCCCATAATAATAATGCTTACCATCACAAAGCTCATCGAACCTTGAGCGAAGGGCAAGACATCAGTATTCATCCCGTAAATACTGGCAATCAGCATGGGTGGCGCAAGCATACTCGGTAAAATCGAGAAGCGACGGATCGTATCATTCTGTTCAGTGTTAATGAATCCGGACGTGGTATCCAGCAAGAAGCGGACTTTCTGGAACAGGAAGGCATCATGCTCGACCAGTGAGCGGACGTCTTCACTGAGTTCTCGAATATCTGCATCATAAATATGACTGCCTAAGGCTCGTGGACGTGACAGGAAGGTAAGTACCCGTCGTAAATCGATCAGACAGAGCTGAGCTTTCCCGAGCATATCTTCCAGTTGGGCCAGACGGGTAATCATGTCATCCAGATCAAGGATCTGTTCACGATGCCGGTTATTCAGCACTTCGGTTGAGTATTTTTCCAGATCCTTATGCACATCTTCCAGAATATCGGCCAACTCATCCAGTTTGGCCTCGAGCAAACCCAGCAGAATCCATGTCGGATCTTTATAGTCAATATCATAATCATTGCGACGCGCACGGGCACGAAAGGCCCGGAAAGCTACCAGCTTTTCACCGCGTAGGGTAAAGAGCCGGTCTTTATGCAAAATGAAAGCGACTGTCTGAACCGTTGCGAGGATGCTGGCATCATCCTCATGTTCACTTTCGACTTGATAATTTTTATTTTTCGTTAAGAAATAGGTACTGATGTGCAAAATACCGTCATCATCACGGTAAAATCGGGCACTCGAAGAAATATCTTCCAGAGATTTTAAAGTGGGTAGGTTTTGCTCATAGGCATCCAGAATCCATTGCTGTTCTTCCTGTGAAGGCGCAATTAAATCTATCCAAACCAGTTCCGGATGCAGGTCGAAATCACCATTGATGGTGGCATCTTCTAGGCTACCGCGCTCTGTGGCGTAAAAGGCTTCAAGCATGCTGTCTTTTCTCCCTTGCGCAGTATGTTAATCTAAATGCGTGTATTTTAGACAAGGAATTGAATAAAAACACTGATTGTGCAGTTATTTTTGAAAAAAAACTCTCAGGCGCTGCCTGCGTACTATATACCGGCAATGCAATGGTGAAAATGATGAATTCTATCGCAATTTTCTGTGGCTCAGCGCTAGGTTCTGAACCTGGTTATAAACAAATTGCCGAAAAGGTAGGCCAAGCCCTGGCAAAAAGACAGCAAACACTGATTTATGGTGGTGGTCGTTCCGGATTAATGGGCATTGTAGCAGATAGTGCCCTGGCTGCAGGGGGCGAGGTCATTGGTGTCATTCCAAGACCCTTGGTGAATCGTGAATTGGCGCATCCGCATATTACCAAGCTGTATGTGGTCGATAATATGCATGAGCGTAAGACCAAAATGTCAGAACTCTCCGATGGTTTTATTGCCATTCCGGGTGGGGCGGGAACGCTCGAGGAAATTTTTGAGCAATGGACTTGGGCTCAGCTCGGGATTCATAAAAAACCTTGTGCTTTTCTCAATGTCGATGGCTTTTATGATGATTTGCTGAAATTTATTCAGATGACCACGGACAAGGGTTTTACCAAGCCACGTTTTACTGAATCCCTGATCGTGAGTGATGACTTCGAAGAAATTTTACAGAAATTTCAAGACTACCAGCCGCCTGAAGCAAAATGGGGTATGGTCGATCAGGAAGATCTCGTAAAATAAGTGTTTTCCACTTGATCGTTCCGAATTCATGAAAATTATTACCGTCGCAGCTGCCATTATTTTGAATTCAGATCAGCAGCTGCTGGTGGTTCGTAAGAAAAATACTGTCTGTTTTATGCAAGTCGGTGGCAAGCTGGAACCGGATGAAGCGCCTGAATGTACTATGTTACGTGAAATTCAGGAAGAAATTGGCTGTCAGGCTGAGATTCAGCAATTTATCGGGTGTTTTGAAACTCAAACTGCCAATGAACCGGATCATCAACTGGTCAGTTATGTTTATCTGGTGCAGTTAGATGGCGAACCACATATTGAAGCTGAGATTGCCGAGATGAAATGGGTGGATCTGGATCAGAAAGATGTGAAACTTGCACCTTTAACTACAGAAATTGTCATACCTTGGGTTAAAAAGAACTTACTGGCCCAAGCCTGATTTAAAGTTTGGCTCCTGCTAGACAGGCGGCGTAAATCTGCTGGCAGCCCAGTTTTTCCAGTTGCTGGCTTAAAGCCCGAATCGAGCTGCCAGTCGTAACCACATCATCGATAATCAGAACCTTACGATAACGAACTTTTGAAGAGGTAGTGACCCTAAATTGAGCTTCAATGTCTTCGATACGTTCCAGACGGCTTAAGCCCTTTTGTGAATGTTGCTTGAGTCGCTCAACTGGTTGCCAGACAGGAACTTGTAAATGTTTAGCTACATGCTTGGCCAGCAACAAAGATTGATTATAGCCACGTTCGACCAGCCGTTCGGTTGAAATCGGCATAGGAACCACTGCGCTGACTTTAGGAAATTTTAAGGTTAGTAATGCACCCGCCAATAAAGGTTCCAGATGCAGCTTTTGCTCATATTTAAATAATTGAATCAGGCGATCCATCGGGTAGGCATAGTCACAAGCCACCTGAAACTGCATTTCCTGACGCTGAATAGTCTGATGTGCCCAAGGTAACTGTTGCCAGCAATCCTGACAGACAGAATGCAGGTTTTGATAATCTGTCTGGCACAGCTGACAAGGCTGTAAACGATTCAGCCAGAGTTTACCCTGTTGTAACAGCTTAAACATAGGCATAGCGTGGAGCCTCAGGTAGCCAGCGTTTTAATAATGCATCCGCCTGTTTCGGATAATCTTTTAACATCTGCTGGGCGACATAATGCGCCTGATTCAGCAAGTGATCATCACGTGCCAGTTTGGCTACACGGAAACCCATATCACCGGTCTGTTTGGTTCCTAACAATTCACCCGGACCACGTAATTCCAGGTCTTTCTCGGCAATGATAAAGCCATCATTGGTTTCGCGCATGATACGCAGACGTTCCTGACCATTTTGTGACAATGGATTTTTATAGAGCAGGGCACAGAAACTGGCTTTGGCACCACGACCCACCCGACCACGCAGCTGATGTAGTTGTGACAGGCCAAGCCGTTCGGCATTTTCAATCACCATAATCGAAGCATTCGGGACATCAACACCGACTTCGATCACAGTTGTAGCAATGAGTAGCTGCAGTTTATTGTCTTTGAATTCCTGCATGACTGCCTGTTTTTCATCGGCTTTCATTTTGCCATGTACCAGACCGATATTCAGTTCAGGGAAGCGTTCCTTGATCTCGGCAAAGGTTGCTTCTGCGGCTTGAGCATCCAGAGTTTCCGACTGTTCCACCAAAGTACAGACCCAATAAGCCTGTTTACCTTCAGCACAATTCGTGGCAATCCGTTGCAGAACCTCTTCGCGACGATCCAGCGGAATGGTCACAGTCTGGATCGGAGTACGACCCGGTGGCAATTCATCAATAATTGACGTATCCAGATCGCCATACGCCGACATAGCAAGCGTGCGTGGAATCGGGGTTGCGGTCATCACCAATTGATGCGGCGACATGCCATCCAAGCCTTTATTTCTCAAGGCTAAGCGTTGATCGACCCCAAAACGATGCTGCTCATCAATAATTACTAAGCCCAGTTTGGCAAACTCGACATTTTCCTGAAACAGGGCATGTGTGCCCACCACCAGATGCGCGCTACCATCACGGATCACTTGCTCTGCTGTAGTACGCGCTTTACCTTTCTGCTTGCCGGAAAGCCAGGCGACATTTAAACCGAGTGGTTCGAACCAGCGCTTGAAGTTGAGGTAATGCTGTTCGGCCAGAATTTCAGTTGGCGCCATCAGCGCGACTTGCCAGCCTTCTTCTAGGGCATGACAGGCTGCTACGCCGGCAACCAAGGTTTTTCCTGCACCCACATCACCCTGCACCAGACGTAGCATCGGTTTATTCTGTTTCAGGTCTTTGGCAATTTCCTTGGATACGCGTTTTTGCGCACCGGTCATTTCAAAAGGCAAACCAGCCAGAAGCTGTTTGGCATAGGTTTTACTCGGGGAAAATGAAGGGGCTTCAATCTGCTGAATAAAAGCACGCCGGGTCAGTAAACTGATTTGATGTGCCACCAGTTCCTCAAAAATCAGACGCTGCTGTGCCGGATGTGAGCCTTGAGTGAGCTGCAACATATTGGCATCCAGCGGCGGATGATGAATATATTCCAGTGCCTGCTTCAGGCCATAACCATTGCTAAATTTTTGTGGTAACAGTTCAGGTAAATCATCGCTATGCAGCTCTAATGCCTGTTTAATATATTCCCGTAGCTTGGGCTGAGTCAGTCCTTCGGTTGCCGGATAGATCGAGGTGAGTTGGGTATGAGGCAGAGGCGTATGTTCAGTAATCACTTGCAGCTCTGGATGATACATTTCCAGACCACGGGCACCGACTCGCACTTCACCAAAGACTCTTAAACGGTTACCGAGCTTGCAGCGATCGGTAATGCCTTTATAAATATGATAAAAACGCAAAGTGACTTTGCCAGAATTATCATCCAGTAAAACTGCCATGGACTTACGTTTACCAGGTGGGAAGTCAATTCCTTTCACGACACCTTCCAGCAAATAGCTGCGTCCCACCATTAATTGATTCATGGGAATGATCGTGCTACGGTCTTCATAGTCACGTGGTAGATGAAAAAGCAAATCATCAGTATTAAAGATATTTAGTTTTTCGAGTAAAGCAGCGGCGGCATTGCCAACGCCTTGTAACTGATGGACTGCAGCCATGTCCCCTCAACCAGGTCTGTGATTCGGTGTCGAATGCATATTTTATTTATTGGTTATGGTAAAACATCCGAGCGGGTAGCTAAACAATTATTTGAGCAAGGTCATCAAATTAGCACAATTAGCCAAAGTCCCAAAACAGATTCATTCGCAACTCATCTGATTCAGGATGTGCATACTCTAGATTTAAGTGCAGTCGCTTCGATTGATTGGGTCTATGTGTTACTCAGTCCCAAACAGAGTGGTGTCGAAGCCTATCAGCACATTTATCTGGATTCGGTTCAGCCAATCGTCACTGCCTTGAAATCCCATCCGGTAAAAAGAATTGTGGTGGTTTCATCAACCCGGGTTTATGGACAGAATGCAGGTGAAAGCGTGGATGATGAAACTGAAATTCATCCGAATGATGCTCAAGGTGAAATTCTGCATCACATGGAACAGGCGTATCTCGCGGCTTATCCTGATCAATGTACCATTATCCGCCCAAGTGGGATTTATGGGACTTCTGTGGCACGTATGCAGAAAATGGCAACCTCAATGATCAGTTATCCAAATCTGCACTGGTCGAATCGTATTCATATTGAAGACTTATCACGTTTTCTAGCTCATATGATTCACGTGGAACGTCCTGATTCTTCATATATTTTGACTAATAATCAGCCACAACTTTTGCATGAAGTCCTGCAATGGTTCCAGCAGCAGATGGGTTTATTTATATTGAAAGTGGAAAGTGACAGGGTGACGGGTAAAAAGCTGTATGCCACAAGAATGGAAAAGATAGGCTTTGAGTTAGAGCATCAGGATTGTTTTCAGGATTATTTAGAGTTGATGAATAAGACTGATTTATAAATTTGGAAGTTCCTCCTCCCTCTGGGAGGAGGTTAGGAGGAGGGTTTTTTTAAAATCACCTCTCCCTTGCGCAGCAGTGCTGCTCATCTCCTAAAAGGAGAGGGAATATTTATCATTTTTATTAATTCTCAAGCAAAAAAAGAGAGGCCAAAACCTCTCTTTTTCTTTAAGTAAACTTTACTTTTTCTTGCGTTTCGCACGTTTCTTGGCTTGTTCAGCCGCAACCGCATCTAGTGCTTCTTTCAACTCTTCATCGGTAAAGGAGGTGATGTGATGCAGCATTTGCAGCTTCACTTCATCCAGTACCAGATCTGCATACTGCGCAACATTGGTCAGCTGCTCATCATAGACAATGGCATTGTCTTCGTTGGTACAAATATAGCCTTTTTGCGTCAGAACTTTGATAAAGCTTTGGAACAAGGCCTTGTCAAAGAATTCTGGCGAGTTGAATTCATACAGTACAGAAAGACGTTGCCCCACCAGATGACTCAGCTCTTCCACCTGACGGGTTGAAATATTGCCTGGGCCACGCTGGGTGATCAAAGCCAGTGTCATGTAATAGCGTTCCAGACTTTGGGTCACTGGAGCAGCCAGAACTTCAAGCTGGTGATGCGCTTCAGTATTCGGTGCTGGCGCTACCAGATTTTCACCATCTGCACTGATCAGATTGGTTGCAAGTAAAGCATCGATATAAGCATCAACATGTTGCTGAATTTCGTCTTCTTTCCATTTCAGGAATAGCTCAGCTTTCAGGAATGGATAGAGTGTACTGCTAGCGTTGATCGCATCTTCACGGCGAATCATGCCATTGTGTTCTACCAGTGCCGCAATCAGGGACGGCAATACAAAGCTATGCACGATGTTATTACGGAAATAAGTCAGCAATACGGCCTGATTATCTTCAATGGCAATGATATCGCCCAGAACGTGTTTCACCCGTTTAATCAGCTTGAGCTTCATTGCATAGGCAATAATCTCTTTACCTGAAAGTGAGGTAATTTGCATACGCTCATCATAAGGTAAAGCCACCAGCAGATTACGGTAGGTATCCAGCTGCTTGATACAGATTTCTTCGTCCAGCGTATGTTTCGGTGTTGCCAATAAAATAAGTGACAGCAGTGAAACCGGATTCACCACGACTGCACGGTTGATATTTTCCAGAATGGCTTGGGCAGAACTGTTGACTGCGTCGGATACTGGCTGCGGAATCGGATCATCATTCTTTTCAATTTTGATATGTTCTGCACCATGCTGTTTCAGGATGTCATCCAGAAATACCGGTTCACCGAAGTTCAGATGGACCTTGCCAAAAATACGTTCAATTTTGCGCAAGGTTTTCAGGATGCCAAAAATAGATTCTGCTTCTTTCGGCTTGCCATTCATCTCACCGACATAAGTACCACCTTCCATCAGGCGTTCATAGCCGATATAAGTCGGAACAAAGACAATTGGCTTAGCTTTGCCACGTAAATGACCATGTACGGTCATCGCCAGCATGCCGGTTTTTGGTGGCAGCAGACGACCAGTACGTGAACGGCCACCTTCGATAAAGTATTCCAGTGGAGTATTACGTGACAACACGCTATACAGATATTCTTTAAATACGGTGGTATAGAGTGCATTACCGCGGAAGGTACGACGGATAAAGAAAGCACCACCACCCCGTAAGATCTGACCCACAAATGGCATGTTCAGGTTATCGCCCGCTGCAATATATGGCACCATCAAACCACGACGATAAATCACATAAGACAATAACAAATAGTCGATATGACTGCGGTGACATGGTGTATAGACAATCTCGTAATCTTTGGCCAGTTCACGCACAGTACTGAAATTATGTACTTCTACGCCGTCATAGAGCTGGGTCCATAAACGGGTCAGGGCTTTATCGGCGAAACGTACGGTAGAGTGAGAGTAGTCCGATACAATTTCATTCAGATAGCCAATCGCACGACGTTCTGCTTCCAGCATACTGATTTTGCTGCGGATGCTTTCATTACGAATAGCCGCCTGTACATCCGGAGATTTAATCAGGCCATGCATCACATTACGGCGGTCTGACAGGTCAGGGCCGAGGATCACTTCACGCTGTGCATCCAAATAGTCATTCAGACGGCTGACAATATAGGTCGCTGGCGCTGAATTTGGATAAGTTTCTTTGGCAAATTCCATGAGGGCGCGCAAAGATTGTGGCTCATGAAACTCCAGATAAGACTGGCGACCATGCAGACCGATATTGACCAGCTGTTTGACCCGGCTTGGCGTAGACCAGGTATCGGTAAATAAAAGCTTGAACCAAGAATCTTCTTTTTCAGGATCACGACCCCAAAGTACAGTCACCGGTACCAGTTCCACATCCAGTTCGGGATTTTTTTCTAGGACTTCAATCAGGCGTAACAGGCGTGGAGGAAAAGCATGTGGTGGTGAGCTAAGCAGATTATTCTCATCATGATGCTGCAGGAACAGCACCGAAGCCTTTTCCTTGCTGTCACCAATCTGTAGAGGGTCAAGCGCGGGCGGCATGTTTAAACGGCGAGTTTCCGCATCGACCACCAATGCATTACTGCGTGAATGATTCTGCAAGATATAGCAGACGATTTTCTGCTGTGCTGCCGGAGTCTGGTCAGCAGTAGGAGTTGTCACTTCACTTGGTACTTCCCCAAGAACATGCGGGGTGACCACAAGATCAAGTAGCTTACTTGAAAGCTTGCGATACATTTGACCAAAGCCACTCTTGGACATAGTTACTCCTAATTTTACTGACCAAAACTACAGAATTTCTGAGGGAATTTATTTTGATTGATTATAAAAACAAACAATATGTCATTTTCTGACAAATTCAATCGAAGTGGTTCAATTTTAGCGCGAAAGCAGATGTTTTTCCTAGTAAGTTGCAAGAGCAATTGACAGAACAGTCAATCAATCTTTAGAAGATTGCTTGGATTTTATGGCAGAATATTCAGAATAAATTGTATAGATTTATTTCTACACTTCTGGATCTTGCCAATATCACACAGGTTGCTTATGAATGCCTTAACACAGGAACTGGTCGAGCTGCTCAGTTTAGAAAAGTTAGAAGAAAATATTTTCCGGGGAATTAGCCGTAATCTGGTAGGCAAGCGCGTATTTGGTGGGCAGGTTCTGGGACAGGCCCTGCGTGCTGCGTCTTATACCACAGATCGTCCTGCACATTCATTGCATGCCTATTTCCTGTTTGGTGGCGATGTCAATGCACCGATCATTTATGAAGTGGACCGTATCCGTGATGGTAAAAGTTTCGTCAGCCGTCAGGTTCGCGCCATTCAGCATGGCCGTACCATTTTCATGTGTATGGTTTCTTTTGCGCATCAGGAAGAAGGTCTGAACTATCAGATTTCAGAACCTGAGTATCCACCAGCAGAAAGCCTGAAAAATGAAGCAGAGCTCACCCGACAGATTATTGAATTTATTCCGGAAAATGTGCGTGCGTCTTTCATGCGTGACCGTCATGTCGAAATTCGCCCTGTAATGCCAGTGAATCCATTCCAGCCGCAACCGGAAGCGCCAAATTATGCGCACTATATTCGTACTCATGGAAAGATTGCTGCAGAAGTGGATGAGATTTCCCTGCATCAGGCGATTGCAGCTTTCTATTCAGACTTTACTTTAATGACCACGGCGCTACGTCCGCATGGTTTAAGTTATCTGTCTCCAAGCTTGCAATGTGCCAGTATTGATCATGCCATGTATTTCCATAAACCATTCCGGGTAGATGAATGGATGTTATACGACATGGATGCTACTCAAAGTGCCAGTTCACGTGGTCTGAACTTTGGCCGCATGTGGCAAAATGGTGAGCTGGTCTGCAGTACCACACAAGAAGGTCTGATCCGTTTACGTGAAATTGAAACTCAATAAAGCATACTTTTAATTTAAATAAAGCCGGATCCCAGATCCGGCTTTATACATTTTTAAACACGACTCTTTATAAAAAATTACTCGATTCTCCAGTACTTGCATGGCATAGTGCCTTTAAGATCAATATTAAAAATGCATGTAAAATGAGCTTAAATACGCAGATTTTAATTGCCGCCGTATTGGGGGTGCTGTTTGGATTTTTACTGACTTTATTTCCGCAAAGCACATTTTTTGATGTCGGCCTGTACGGGATTGGAATCGCCAGCAGCCTTTTTATTGGTCTGCTGAAAATGATTTTGATTCCCCTGATTTTTACCTCAATTGTGGTTGGGGTCTCTAATCTGCAGGCGGGGGGGCAGCTGAGTCGAACCTGGAAAATTACTTTGCTGTGCTGTGTGACCACCACCTCATTGGCACTGATTTTAGGGCTAACCTGTGCGCATCTGTTTAATGTGGGGAGAGGTGTGGATGTGGTGATGTTTCAGGATGCTATGGCTCAGCATCAGACTCCTGATACTTTAACGCCGTCGTCTTTCTTTACTAATTTTATTCAGAATACCCTGATCAATCCCTTTAAGGCCTTTGCTGATGGCAATGTTTTGGCCGTTGTGATTTTTGCTCTGTTTATCGGTGTGGCGCTGGTCGCAGGTGGAGACAGCTTCCGTACTGTGCGTAAGCTGAGTCACCAGTTTTTTGACATCATGATGTTGATGATTGGCTGGATCATGAAACTGGCACCGATTGGGATTTTTGCATTACTCACCAAGTTAATTGCCACTGAAGATATTTCAGTGCTGAGCCGTCTGGCCGAGTTTGCGGCAGTGGTGACAGGCACTACAATTTTCCACGGAATAGTGGTGTTGCCGTTATTGCTATGGATCTTCGGAAAAATGAATCCGCTGACCTTTTTTAAAGGCACCCGTAGTGCATTAATTACTGCCTTTGCCACCAGCTCCAGTTCGGCAACCATGCCGATTTCTTTAAAATGCGCGCAGGAGAACCTGGGCGTACGTCCGCAAACAGCCGGTTTTGTGATTCCTCTTGGCACGCAGCTGAATATGGATGGAACGGCACTTTATGAAGCTGCAGCAGCTTTGTTTATTGCCAATCTGATGGGGCTGGATTTAACCTTAGGTCAGCAGCTGGTGGTTTGTGCCACGGCAATGATTGCGTCATTAGGTGCACCGGGCATTCCAAGCGCCGGCATGGTCACCATGATCATGGTACTGCAATCAGTGGGTTTACCTGCTGAAGCGATTGCGATTCTACTTCCGATTGACCGTCTGCTGGATACCGTACGTACAGTAGTAAACGTGCAGGGCGATATGATGATTAGTGTGGTGGTAGATCGACATACCCGCGAGCCTGAAGTGCCGGTTTAATCTTTGTCTAATTCAGCTTTATCTAAGTCCGGATTCCAGACAATTTCCCAGAGATGACCATTGGGATCCTGAAAATAACCTGCATATCCGCCATAAAAAGTCGTGTGTGCAGGTTTAATAATTTTAGCGCCGGCACGTTCAGCCTGTGCCATTGCCTGGTCGACTTCTAAGGGACTATAGACATTATGCCCCAGAGTCATTTGCGTCGGACAGATTGGGCTTGGCTCCAGACCGGTATCTTGCTGGATACTACGCTGTGGCCATAAGGCAAGCTTAAGACCAGGTTGTAATTGAATAAAAGCCACCGCGCCATATTCAAACTCTTCACCCATAATTCCTTCACTGGGAAAACCCAGTCCATCACGGTAAAAGCGTAGTGAAGCTTCCAGATCGAGCACACCGAGGGTAATCACAGAAATCCGTGCTTGCATAAGTCCCTCCTGATTATGATTGTTATATTTCTATCTTAGGACAAATAAAAAGCAGGGAAGCGATCCCTGCTGTTAGAAATTGTAATAACAGGCAAGCTTAAGCGACTTTGAGAGTAGCGCGTTTGGCTGCCTGTGAATGGTTGAGATAATGCAGCGCATCATCGGTACTGCCTTCATGCACCGGATCATACCAAGGCATTAAATAACCGAGCTGTTGGGATACTAACCACAGCGGGTTAGGCAGAAGGCGGTTATCTGACTGGGAAATACGCAACCATTCTTTCCAGATCCAGGGTTTATATACGGCTGGCTTATACTGCTTGAAACGTGAATCCTGCGATAACAGATGTGCAGCACCATCCACCCAAAGGCCAATTACACCAATAATGACCACCACACTTAGATAATAACGGGCAATATAGCCGCCACCTAGGTGACGATATAAATCAAAAGCCACACTACGATGTTCAATTTCTTCAGCACCATGCCATTTCACCAGATCCAGCATATTCGGATCAGCACCCAGACGTTCCCATTCAGTATTGTAGAGTGCGTATTTACCCAGGACACAGGTCATATGTTCTACTGTCGCAATGATACCGAGACGAAACAGATCCCATTGGTGTTCTAGGATTTTAGGGATTTTGAGACCGAATGGCTGATCGGCGAGCAGCTTGTTAAATAGGAAATGCATGATGTCCAGATTGCGCTGGATATCAATCTGACGTTCAGATAAATATTCTTTATTGGCCGAATTATGCGCTTGCGCATGTATGGCTTCCTGACGGATAAATGCCTGTACATCATGCTTTAATTTTTCGTCAGTGATCTGGGGGAGGACTTTGTTATATAAACGGCAGAACCAGAGTTCACCTGCAGGAAGAATATTGTTAATTTCATTGACGAAGTAACTGGCAAAGGGCTGATCAGGAATCCAGTCGACCGGAGTATCTTGCCATTCAAAGCTGACTTTGCGAGGCTGGATAAAATAGGAAATGGAAGAGCCAATTCTTGTTGTTTTGAAGCGCGAAAGTAAAGACATGGTGTGAATCCATCACTGCTTGATCAAGACAGTATGAAAAAAATATCCCGAATTGCAGCAGGCAATACGGGACATTCTTTTATCCGATGAAACACATTCGGCTTATTTTTGTGGATCCTGTTCGACAATCTCAGTTGGATCGGCTTCCACAGGTGCATCCAGATCATTCAGTTCACTGGCAGTGACTTCATGAGCGCTGTTAGTCTCATCTTCATCTTCTAATAATTCAATTGGTTCATCAGCTTCATTTAAATCATGCATTGAAGCTTCAGGAATGCTGTCCAGATCAAATTCAGGTGCTTGATTCAAAGTGAAGTTCAAACGGCCGCCCATCACACTGGCCAGTTCTTCCAGACCTTGCTTGTTTAGAGAAGAAAACAGTTGAATCGAGAAATCCAGCTTCATCTTTTTCAGTTTGGCTTTCACTTCTTGTAGCGCTTTCGAAGCAGGGCCACGGTTCAGCTTGTCGGCTTTAGTCAGCAGCACATGTACGAATAATTTACGTGAATACGCCCATTCCAGCATCATCACGTCAAAGTGTTGTAGAGGATGACGAATATCCATTAGCAGCACCAGACCCTGCAGGCTCTTACGGTGAATCAGATAGTTTTCCAGTTCTTTCTGCCAGACAATTTTCATAGCTTCTGGGACCGCTGCATAGCCATAACCTGGTAAATCGACCAGACGCTGATCCGGATTGCCAAGGCTAAAGAAGTTGATCATTTGGGTACGGCCTGGTTTTTTGGACGCACGAGCCAACTGTTTCTGATTGGTCAGGGCATTGATGGCACTCGATTTACCCGCATTGGAACGGCCAGCAAAAGCGACTTCATAACCGGTATCTTCTACACACAAGCTGAGCTTGGGTGCACTCATCAGGAACTCAGCTTTGCGTAACCAGTTGAGGGCTTGTACCGAATATTCAGTAATGGCTGGATCGACCTTTTTTTCATAGCTGATCTTTTGCTTTGGGGCATTTGATGCCTTACTGTTTTTCGACTTTCCTCTGCTGTGATGCATGGCTCAACTTCAATGACTAATTATACAAGAAGCTATTATAAAGGAAGTCGGGCGGGCAAGCGAACTTTAGAATTGCCCAATAGAATAAGGGTATTAGAGATTGATCAGGCTAATTGGTGACTGGATACTAAAATGTTCCTTGGTCGGTTCAACGACATCACCCAGAATATATTGATCGAGACTGGTGTAGAACTGCTCCACCGCCTGATCCAGAATGCCTTTTAATCCGCAATTGGTACGTAATACACAGGGTGGATCATTACATTCCACAATCTGGTTGTCACATTGCAGAATACGCACAATCTGTCCGAGCTGAACTTTCAGGGCAGCCGGATTAAGACGGATTCCGCCCCCTTTACCGCGAGAGGTAATCAGCCAGTCCTGTTTTGCCATAAAGTAGACGATTTTCATGGCATGGTTCTGAGAAATCTGTAAGCGCTCCGCCAACTCGGCAATCGTGTAAGGCAGATCGCGGGGTTGCGCAACATACATCAGTATGCGCAG
The DNA here is from genome assembly GCF_013417475.1 of Acinetobacter sp. YH12249. Taxonomy (NCBI): domain Bacteria; kingdom Pseudomonadati; phylum Pseudomonadota; class Gammaproteobacteria; order Moraxellales; family Moraxellaceae; genus Acinetobacter; species Acinetobacter sp. YH12249. Next base: position 48,300 of record NZ_VPDX01000018.1, read on the forward strand.
CGCATAGTCAGTAAATTTATTCAGTTGCATGATAATACTGATGTTTTTGATGAAAAAAATTAGGGTTAGTCTAGCATACCAGACTAACCCTCTGTTTTTATTTTAAGCTGAAGAAGCTGTTAGTGGCTTACACCACCTGTGCCAAAGGCTTCGCTATGAATGTTCTCAGCAGGGATTCCGCGAGCGACGAGCGCCTTTTGCTGTTCAGCCATAAATGGCATTGGGCCACAGAGATAGTAGTCTGCGTTGGCTGGTAATAATGCGCTATCTACAGTGCTTAAGTCCAGTCGACCGGCAACATCATAATCCTCGCCCAGTTTATCGCTTGGGTGCGGGAATTCATAAGCAGTCATTGTGCTTAAACGTGGATATTTGGCTTTCAGGTCATGAATATGCTGTTTCATCGCATGAACCTGTTTGCTACGGCAGGCATGGATGAAAGTCACAGGTTGTGGCATGTCCAGAGTCACCAGCTGGTTTAGCATGGCCACCATTGGAGTCAGGCCTACACCGCCACTGATAAACACATTACGTTTGTTCGGATCGATCAGGTAGAAGTTACCTGTTGGTGCAGAGACTTCAATTTCTGAACCTTCTGGAAGGCTATGTAAAGTATTCGATACCCAGCCTGGAACCATGTCGCCTTTCTGATCTTCACGTTTCACCGAGATACGCAGGTAATCCGCTTGTGGGCAAGTTGACAGGGTGTATTGGCGTGGCTGTCTCAGGTTCAGCTCAGGTACAAATACACGTACTGAAATGTATTGGCCGGCTTCATATTTTGGTAATGGACCGCCGTCGACTGGAGCCAGGTAGAAAGAAGTGATTTCGTCACTTTCCACGACTTTCTTGGCAATCTTGAAGTTGCGCCAGCCTAACCAGCTGCCTTTAGTCTGTTCATGCTGATCATAGATCGCTTTTTCAGTGGCAATGAACAGATCCGCCAGTTGACCGTACGCTGCAGCCCAAGCATCAATCAGTGGATCATCCATCGAAATGTTCAGCACTTCACTGATCGAATGTAAAAGGTTTTCCCCAACAATACCGTAGTCCGGTGCCTTAATGTTTAAGCTCACGTGCTTGTGTGCGATCAGCTCAACCACGGGTAACAGCACAGATGGATCTTCGATATTTTCAGCATAAGCCAGAACCGCACCTGCCAAGGCTTGTGCTTGAGCTCCACTGCGTTGATGTCCCATGTTAAAGGTTTCTTTCAAATCAGGATTATTGCCTAGCATGCGGTTATAGAAATAACCGGTCAGGGCGACCCCATTTTCACGAAGTACAGGAACAGTGGCTTTTACAAGGTCAATTTGCTGTGGAGTCATAGTTGATCTCTCATGGCTGTTATTTATAAGATGTATTTAAAATACATCTTATAAAATGCTTTTACAATATAAGAAATGCATAAAACCATAAAAAAATTATGGGATATAAAAATATCCCATAAAAATGATGTTTTCGATCGGAGAAATGAAGGTTATTTCCGCCCGAAAAGGGAACCTAATAGACCACGCACAATTTTCTGTCCGGTACTACCACCCAGACTACGTGCTGCACTTTTGGCAAAGGTACCCACAATATCCTGTGTGAGTTTTTCACGTTGCTTGGCTGCACGCTCAGCTTCTTTTTGCTGTTCACGTGCCAAACGTTCCTGTTCCTTGGCTTGCTGTTTAGCCAGAGCTTCCTGTTCTTTGGCCTGTTGCTTGGCAAGTTCCGCAGCTTGAGCCTGCTGCTGAAGTTCCAGTACTTTTTGCTGCAGCATCTCATGCGCACTGTCACGGTCAACTTCCTGCTCATAAATACCAGCGACAATGCTTTGCTGCATCAGTGCTTTACGTTCTTCTGGTGTAATCGGGCTAAAAGAAGAATGTGGTGGCATGATCCAGCCACGTTCAACAATCTGTGGAGTCCCTTTTTCATCCAGACAGCTAATCAGCGCTTCACCTACAGCAAGTTCAGTAATCGCTTCCTGTACTTTAAATTCTGGATTGGCACGGAAGGTATCCGCCGCCGTTTTGACTGCCTTCTGATCTTTAGGAGTAAAAGCGCGTAAGGCATGCTGAACCCGGTTGCCGAGTTGACTGAGGACGCTTTCTGGTAAATCCAGTGGATTCTGGGTGACAAAGTAAATCCCGACACCTTTGGAGCGGATCAAGCGTACCACCTGTTCAATCTTTTCCTGTAGGGCAGGGCTGGCATTGTCAAAGAGTAAATGCGCTTCATCAAAGAAGAACATCAGTTTCGGTTTGTCCAGATCACCCACTTCCGGTAACTGTTCAAATAACTCTGACAGCATCCATAATAGGAAAGTGGCGTACAACTTCGGTGTGTTCATCAGCTTGTCGGCAGCCAGCAAATTGATATTGCCGCGGCCTTGGCTATCCGTTTGCAGGAAATCCATCAGGTTTAGTGCTGGCTCACCAAAAAATTTATCCCCGCCCTGATCTGCTAGTGCAAGCAGGTTGCGCTGAATCGCACCGAGGCTGGCGGGGGAGAGATTGCCATATTCCGCTTTAAAGTCTGCAGCATGTTCGCTGACATAGCTGAGCATGGCTTTCAGGTCTTTAAAATCGATCAGTAACAAGCCCTGATCGTCGGCAATTCGGAAGACTGCCGAGAGAACGCCTTCTTGCGTGTCATTCAGGTTAAGGATGCGGGCAAGCAAGAGTGGCCCAATTTCAGAAATCGTAGTACGGACCGGATGGCCTTGTTCACCAAACAGATCCCAGAATACGACCGGCGAAGCTTCAAAAGGAATCGAATCAATATTCAGACTTTTAATACGTTCATCAAACTTAGGATTACTTTCGCCTGGCTTGGCCAGGCTGGAAACATCGCCTTTGGCATCGGCAAGGAACACGGGTACACCAATGCGAGAAAAGTTTTCTGCCAAAACTTTCAAGGTTACCGTTTTGCCGGTTCCGGTCGCGCCGGCAATCAGTCCGTGACGGTTGGCAAGCTGTGAGTGCAGCACAATATTTTGCGTGGTATCACTGGTTTTTTTAGCAATAATAATTGGTGTACCCATAGATTTTCCTGTTGTTATTTACTCATTTTTAAGTTTTTTCATGTTTTGTAGTGCGTGCTGAATATCTTCAATTAGATCTTTCGGATGTTCTAGACCAATACAGAAACGAACCAGAAAACCCTCTTTCAAATGTGAATGTTCAAGCACACGCATTTCTTTTAAGTTATATAGCATGACCAGACTCACAGGGCCACCCCAGCTAAATCCAAGCTTAAACAGTTTTAAGCTGTCACAGAAATTTCGAATATCTTGCAACTTGTAGTTATTGTCAAAAATCACGCTGACCAGTCCGGCACTATGTCCTTGCTTGCAAATTTCTTTCCAGTTTTCATGGCCAGCATTGTCAGTATCAGCCGGATGTAAGACCTGAACAAATTCTGGTTGTTGTTTGAGCCAGTCTAATAAGGTTAAGCAGCTTTGTGATTGATGTTCATATCGGAGTTGCATTGAAGCCAGACTACGTTGTACCTGAGCGACATCATCACCTGATACTGAAATACCCTGAATGGCATGGGCACGGAACAATTTGTGATGTAATTCTTTATCGCGGGTAACCACTGAACCCATCAGGATATCACCGCCACCACTTGGATATTTAGTCAGGGCATGCACGGTCATATCGACACTTAAATGATCCTCACCAAAATCAAATGCATTAAAGGCGAGACCTGCGCCCCAAGTATTGTCCAGCGCAGTGAGAATATTGTTGGCTTGAGCCTTCTTGACCAAGCGACTCAAATCGGGAAATTCTAAAGTCACGGAACCCGCCGCTTCCAGCCAAAGCAGTTTGGCTTTTTCCGAGGGCTGAAAAGTATCCGCATCTATCGCATTATAGACTTTGACCTGAATACCATAGCGGTTTTCCAGATTACGTAAATGTTCCATGTTTGGACCATAGATATTATCTGCAACCCACACTTCATCGCCTTGGCTTAAAAAACAAGAATTCACGAGATTAATCGCGGATAAACCACTCGGTGCCAGCAAGCAATATTGACCGCCTTCGATCTGGGCAATGCTATCGCCTAAGGTAAATGTCGTCGGTGTACCATGCGTGCCATAGCTATAGTCATAGTCATCAGTCCAATGGCGATTAAATAGGGTATCGGTGTTGTTAAAGATAATGGTGGATGCACGAAACAGGGGAGGTTGAATACTGGAAATGTATTGCGGGGCCTTTCGTGGTGCATGAATCAGCGCTGTTTGAGGATTTTTTTTCACGTGAATGCTCTTAAATGTAATCAAATATTGCTTTAGCTTAAGAGAATCTCATTATTGCTGCCAGTTATGTTGTGAAATGTTGAAAAAACTGACATTGCTAAAAAGTTGGCTTCATTTTTGCAAAACCTAAAATCAGAGAGCTACAACAAAAGGTTTAGGCGCATGAAGTCGCAGTTAAAAGTACATTATTTTCAGCATATTGCTGGCGAGGGTTTTGGTAGTTGTATTGATTTTTTAAAGCAGCATCAGGCGCAAATTACTGCGACTGAATTCTTTGCTTTACCCGTCGATCGTCCACTGGATATTGAAGCTTTGCCATCAGTGGATGAAGTTGATTTGCTGATCATCATGGGAGGCACCATGAGCGTTAATGATGAGGCGAATTATCCATGGTTAAAGATCGAAAAACGCTGGTTACGCCGTTATCTTTCTCAAGGCAAACCGGCGATTGGCCTATGTTTAGGTGGGCAGCTGATTGCCAATGCCTTGGGTGCGGCCGTCAGCCGTAACCAGGAGCAGGAGTTAGGCTGGACCACGGTACGCAAAGTCGCGCATGTACCCGAGGATTGTTTTATTTTACCTGAACAGTTTGAAATTATGCAGTGGCATAGTGAAACCTTTGAACTACCTAAAGGGGCAATTCATCTGGCAGAAAATGAAGCCTGTCGTAATCAGATGTATCAACTCGGCAAGAATGTCTTGGGGTTCCAGTTTCATCCGGAAATCACCCCGGAAACTTTAAAGCTGTTTTTGGAAAATGAAGAAGAAATTTCACAATTTTCTGGAAAATATGTACAGGACATTCAACAACTGAAAAGAACAACCAAAAATAATTTTATTCAAGGAAATCAAATACTAAACCAAGCTATTCAGTATGTTTTGGAAAAAACAGCCTAGTGGGTAAAAAATAAACAATTGATTTCCCGAATAAATTGAAATACAGCAAGAAAAACCGTAAAAGGGATTTGCTTATGCAATAAACAATGGCTATAATAAGCGACCCTTCGAGAGGAAGGGGGTTAACTGCGAAGAAAGTAGTTAACTATCGTTACAGTCGTGGCATCGATCACGACCTTAGTGATATTTCACTGCTCTTGACACTTGCCTTAAAATAGTGGGGTGAGATGCGTCAAGAGTGATTCTTTATATATTTGGCTTGGAGTTAACTGGTATGTCTAACCAGAGAATTCGTATCCGTCTTAAGTCTTTTGATCACCGTCTTATTGATCAATCAGCTCAAGAAATCGTAGAAACAGCAAAACGTACTGGCGCACAAGTTTGTGGTCCAATTCCAATGCCTACACGCATTGAACGTTTTAACGTTTTAACATCACCACACGTTAACAAAGATGCGCGTGACCAATACGAGATCCGCACTTACAAACGTTTGATCGACATCGTTCAACCTACAGACAAAACTGTAGATGCATTGATGAAGTTAGATCTTGCAGCTGGTGTTGATGTTCAGATCGCATTGGGTTAAGGCTTTCGGGTTAATTAACGCTCTAAGTTAATTAGGCCGCTTTTTTAGAGGTTTATGCACATGGCTATTGGTTTAGTCGGTCGCAAGTGCGGTATGACACGTATCTTTACAGATGCTGGTGTTTCTGTGCCTGTTACAGTGATTGAGGTTGATCCTAACCGCATCACTCAAATCAAAACGCTTGAAACTGATGGTTATCAAGCGATTCAAATCACTACTGGTGAACGTCGCGAATCTCGCGTAACTAACGCTCAGAAAGGTCACTTCGCGAAAGCTGGTGTTGCTGCTGGTCGTCTGGTTCAAGAATTCCGCGTTTCAGAAGCTGAGCTTGAAGGTCGTGAAGTTGGCGCTACTATCGGTGTAGATCTGTTCACAGTGGGTCAAATCGTTGACGTAACTGGTCAGTCTAAAGGTAAAGGTTTCCAAGGTGGTGTTAAGCGTTGGAACTTCCGTACTCAAGACGCTACTCACGGTAACTCTGTTTCTCACCGTGTTCTAGGTTCTACAGGTCAAAACCAGACTCCTGGTCGCGTGTTCAAAGGCAAAAAAATGGCTGGCCATTTAGGTGCTGAACGCGTAACTGTACAGGGTCTTGAAATTGTATCTATCGACGCAGAACGTTCAGTTCTAGTAGTTAAAGGTGCGATTCCTGGCGCTACTGGTGGCGACGTAACTGTTCGTCCTACGATCAAGGCCTGAGGGGAAATAACGTGAATTTAAATACTGTTTCCGGCTCTGCTGTTGAATTATCAGAAGTTGCGTTCGGTCGTGAATTTAATGAAGCTCTTGTACACCAAGTTGTTACAGCTTACTTAGCTGGTGGTCGTCAAGGTTCTAAAGCTCAGAAATCACGTGCAGACGTTTCTGGCGGTGGTAAAAAACCATTCCGTCAAAAAGGTACTGGCCGCGCTCGTGCTGGTTCTATTCGTAGCCCAATCTGGGTTGGCGGTGGTAAAACTTTTGCTGCTCGTCCACAAGACTGGTCTCAAAAAGTAAACCGTAAAATGTACCGCGGTGCTATGCAATGCATCCTGGCTGAACTTGTTCGTCAAGATCGCTTAGTTCTAGTTGAAGAGTTTGCTGTTGCAGCTCCAAAAACTAAAGAATTGCTTGCAAAACTTAACGACTTGAATGCTACTCGTGCATTGATCGTTACTGATGCTGTTGATGAGAACTTGTATCTAGCTGCTCGTAACCTTCCACACGTTGATGTGGTTGATGCGACTGCAATCGATCCTGTTAGCTTGATCGCGTTCGATAAAGTTGTTATGTCTGTAGCTGCTGCTAAGAAAATTGAGGTAGAACTCGGATGAACAACGAACGTTTATATCAAGTCCTGCAAGGACCTGTTTTCTCAGAAAAAGCACAAGTTTTAGGTGAAACTGCTGGTGTTCAAGTATTCAAAGTTGCACTTGATGCAAACAAGCTTGAAATCAAAAAAGCAGTGGAACAATTGTTTGGTGTAGAAGTTGTTAAAGTTAACACTACGATCACTAAAGGTAAAACTAAACGCTTTGGTAAAACATTAGGACGTCGTTCTGATGTTAAAAAAGCATACGTCACCCTGAAAGCTGGCCAAGATGTTGAAATGGCTGACTTGGGCGATGCCGCTGAAAGCGCAGCGGAATAAGGACGAAAACTATGCCTATTCAAAAATGTAAGCCAACGTCTCCAGGACGTCGCTTTGTAGAGAAAGTGGTTCATGATCACCTTCACAAAGGCGCGCCTTATGCTCCACTAGTTGAAGCTAAAAAACGTACTGGCGGCCGTAATAACAACGGTCACATTACGACTCGTCACGTTGGTGGCGGTCACAAACAACACTACCGTTTAATCGACTTCAAACGTAACAAAGACGGCATCCCAGCTGTAGTTGAGCGTATTGAATACGATCCAAACCGTACTGCGCACATTGCGTTGTTGAAGTATGCTGACGGTGAACGTCGCTACATCATCGCGCCTAAAGGTTTACGCGCTGGTGATTCAGTTCAATCTGGTAACGATGCTCCAATCCGTCCAGGTAACTGCTTGCCACTTCGCAACATGCCTATCGGTTCTACTCTTCACAACATCGAACTTAAAATCGGTAAAGGCGCGCAGTTAGCTCGTTCAGCTGGTACTTCTGTTCAGTTGTTGGGTCGTGACGGTTCTTACGCTATCGTTCGTCTTCGTTCAGGCGAGATGCGTAAAATTCATGTTGAATGCCGCGCTGTGTTAGGTGAAGTATCTAACTCAGAAAGCAATCTTCGCTCACTAGGTAAAGCTGGTGCATCACGCTGGCGTGGTGTTCGTCCTACCGTTCGTGGTATGGCGATGAACCCAGTTGATCACCCACACGGTGGTGGTGAAGGGCGTAACAAAGGTATTCAACCTGTAAGCCCATGGGGTCAAAAAGCTAAAGGGTACAAAACACGTACCAACAAGCGTACGACTAAGATGATTATTCGCGACCGTCGCGTTAAGTAACAAGTAAAGGAATCTGACAATGCCTCGTTCTCTGAAAAAAGGCCCATTCGTCGATGCGCACTTGTTCGCTAAGGTTGAAGCGGCTATCGCGGCTAATAACCGTAAGCCGATCAAAACTTGGTCGCGTCGTTCGATGATCCTCCCGGATTTTGTTGGTTTAACAATTTCTGTACACAATGGCCGTAACCATGTTCCAGTGATCATCTCTGAACATATGGTTGGACACAAGCTTGGTGAATTTGCACCGACTCGTACCTACCGTGGTCACGGTGTTGACAAGAAATCTAAACGTTAATAGGTGCTATGATGGAAGTAACTGCTAAATTACGCGGTGCCGCTATCTCGGCACAAAAAGCTCGTTTGGTTGCAGATCTTATCCGCGGCAAATCTGTTGCGCACGCTCTTAACATCTTAAACTTCAGCAACAAAAAAGCTGCAGTATTGGTTAAGAAAGCGTTGGAATCTGCAATTGCAAACGCTGAACATAATAACAGTTTAGATGTAGACGACCTTAAAGTTTCTACGATCTACGTTGATGAAGGCATGAGCCTGAAACGTATTATGCCACGTGCTAAAGGCCGTGCAGATCGTATTACTAAGCGTACTTGTCACATCACCGTTAAGGTAGGGGTTTGATATGGGTCAGAAGGTTCATCCAATCGGTATCCGCCTAGGTGTTGTGAAACGTCATAACGCTAACTGGTATGCGAGTCCGAAACAATACGCTGAATACTTGCTTAAAGATTTGCAAGTTCGTGAGTTTTTAACTAAAAAACTTAAGAATGCAATGATCAGCAATATTCTTATCGAACGTCCAACAGGCGCTGCTAAAGTAACTATTAGCACTGCTCGTCCTGGTATCGTAATCGGTAAAAAAGGCGAAGACATTGAGAAATTACAACGCGAATTAACATCTATTATGGGTGTTCCTGCGCAAGTAAGTATCAACGAAATTGATCGTCCAGACTTAGACGCGCGTCTAGTTGCTGAAGCTATCGCTTCTCAATTGGAAAAACGTGTAATGTTCCGTCGTGCTATGAAGCGTGCGGTTCAAAACACTATGCGTGCTGGTGCGAAAGGTATCAAAGTAGAAGTTTCAGGCCGTTTAGGTGGTGCTGAGATTGCTCGTACTGAATGGTATCGTGAAGGTCGTGTACCTCTACATACTCTTCGTGCAGATATCGACTACGCGACTATGCGTGCTGAGACTACTTACGGTACGATTGGTGTTAAAGTTTGGATCTTCCGTGGCGAGATCTTGGGTGGCATGAAACAAGTCATGAACCCAGCTCCAGCTGAAGAACGTCCAGCTAAACGCGGTCGCGGTCGTGGTGAAGGTCAAGAGCGTCGTGGTCGTCGCAATGATCGTTCTGCTGAAAAAGGAGAATAATCCATGTTGCAACCTAAACGTACTAAATTCCGTAAGGTGCAAAAAGGCCGTAACACTGGTCTAGCTCACCGCGGTAGCTCAGTATCTTTTGGTACTATCGCACTTAAATCAATCGAACGTGGTCAAATGACTGCACGTCAAATTGAAGCAGCGCGTCGTACAATTAGCCGTCGTATTAAACGTGGTGGTAAAATCTTTATCCGTGTATTCCCGGACAAGCCAATTACTTCTAAACCACTTGAAGTGCGTATGGGTAAAGGTAAAGGTTCTGTGGAATACTGGGTTTGCCAAATCAAACCAGGTAAAGTCTTGTACGAAATTGATGGTGTTAACGAAGACCTAGCTCGCGAAGCGTTCACGCTTGCTGCTGCTAAACTTCCGTTTAAAACCACTATCGTGACTCGGACGGTAATGTAATGAAAACTAAAGATCTACGTGAAAAGTCGGTAGAAGAGTTGACAGCTTTGCTTGATGAGCAACAGCTAAACCAATTCCGTCTTCGTATGGCGAAAGCAACTGGTCAATTGGGTAAATCGCACGAAGTGCAATTGACTCGCAAGACTATTGCTCGTATCAAGACCCTCCTTACCGAAAAACAGGGGAACGGACAATGAGTGAAAATACAGTCCGCACGTTAACAGGCAAAGTAGTAAGCGACAAGATGGAAAAATCTATCGTTGTTCTTATCGAACGCCGTGTTCAACACCCGTTGTATGGCAAATCAATCCGCCGTTCAACAAAATTACATGCTCATGATGAGAACAACACAGCTAAAGTTGGCGACGTTGTAACCATTAAAGAAAGCCGCCCAATGTCTAAAACTAAGTCATGGACTTTAGTTGAAGTTGTTGAAGCAGCTGCTGAGTAATTAACGTTCTTGTTGCATCATCGGTCAATTTCGAGTACTCTTTGAGCCTTTCGAAATTGTGACCGGTGATGCTCGGTTTTGGAGTAGGGCAATGATTCAGACCGAAACTATGCTCGACGTAGCAGACAACAGTGGTGCTCGCCGCGTACAATGTATTAAAGTACTTGGTGGTTCACATCGTCGTTATGCTTCTGTTGGCGACATTATTAAAGTTACTGTAAAAGAAGCAATTCCACGCGCACGTGTTAAAAAAGGTGACGTGATGAATGCAGTAGTTGTACGTACAAAATTCGGTATCCGTCGTCCAGACGGTTCAGTGATTCGTTTCGACGATAACGCTGCTGTTATTTTGAACAACAACAAAGCGCCGATTGCAACTCGTATTTTCGGACCAGTGACTCGTGAACTTCGTACTGAACAGTTCATGAAAATTATTTCATTGGCTCCTGAAGTTCTATAAGAGGCGATCATGGCTAAGATTAAAAAAGGCGATCAAGTAATTGTGATCGCAGGTAAAGAAAAAGGCAAACAGGGTACTGTTCTGTCTGTTTCTAATGACCGCGTTAAGGTTGAAGGCCTTAACTTGGTGAAGAAGCATCAAAAGCCGAACCGTGTTACTGGCGCTGAAGGCGGCATCGTAACTCAAGAAGCTTCGCTTCACATTTCAAACGTGGCAATTTTTAATGCTACAACCCAAAAGGCTGACCGTGTTGGTTACCAAACGATTGACGGCGTGAAAACTCGCGTATTCAAATCTAATGGTGAATCAGTGGCGGTAGCGAAGTAATAGGTTGAAAAAGGCAATGGCCAGACTTAAAGCACGTTACAACGACGAACTTAAAGCTCAATTAAAAGAACAATTGGGAATTAAGAATGTGATGGAGATCCCTCGCATCACTAAAATCACTATCAACATGGGTGTTGGTGCAGCTTCTGCTGACAAGAAACTCCTTGATGGTGCTCTTTCTGATATGCAAGCTATCGCTGGTCAAAAACCAGTTCTTACGTTAGCTCGTAAATCTATCGCTGGTTTCAAAATCCGTGATGGTTGGCCGATTGGTTGTAAAGTTACTTTACGCGGCGAACGTATGTACGAATTCTTAGACCGTCTGATCTCGATTGCGATTCCTCGTATCCGTGACTTCCGTGGTTTCTCTGCGAAATCATTTGATGGTCGTGGTAACTACTCAATGGGTCTTAAAGAACAGATCATGTTCCCTGAGATCGATTTTGACAAGATTGACCGTATTCGTGGTATGGACATTACCATCACTACGACTGCTCGCACCGATGACGAAGGCCGTGCGCTAATGCGTGCATTCGGCTTCCCGTTCAAATAAGAGGTCGAAATGGCTAAGAAAAGTATGATTAATCGCGAATTGAAACGCGAAGCTACTGTTGCTAAATACGCTGCAAAACGTGCTGAATTAAAAGCAATCATTGCAAACGTAAATGCTTCAGATGAAGAACGTTTCGATGCGATGATGAAATTACAGGCATTACCACGTAATGCATCTCCAGTACGTCTACGTAACCGTTGTGGTTTAACTGGTCGTCCTCATGGTTACTTCCGTAAGTTCGGCTTAAGCCGTAACATGGTACGCGATAAAGTAATGCAAGGTGATGTACCTGGCGTTGTTAAGGCAAGCTGGTAAGGAGCACTATAAATGAGTATGCAAGATACCGTTGCCGACATGCTAACACGTGTTCGTAACGCACAAATGGCAAAGAAACAAACTGTTTCTATGCCTAATTCTAAGTTGAAAGTTGCGATTGCTAACGTACTTCAACAAGAAGGTTATATTTCAAACGTAGAAGTTGCTGAAGTTGAAGGCAAAGCAACTCTTACTTTGACTTTAAAATATTTTGAAGGCAAGCCAGTTATCGAAACTGTGAAACGCGTAAGCCGTCCGGGTCTACGTCAGTATCGCGGTAAAGATGCACTTCCAAGCGTTAAGCAAGGTTTAGGTATTGCAATTGTTTCTACAAGCAAAGGCATCATGACTGATCGCGCTGCACGTGCTGCAGGCGTTGGTGGTGAAGTTATTGCTTTTGTTTCTTAATAGGTGATTCCTCATGTCTCGTGTGGCTAAAGCCCCAGTAACTGTACCTAACGGTGTAACAGTTACTCAGAACGGCCGGCAGGTCGAAGTGAAAGGCAGCAAAGGTACATTGTCTTTCAACCTGCATGCGCTGGTCGAGCTAAAACAGGAAGACGGTACTCTAGTTATTGCTCCTAAAGCTGAATCTAAAGATGCTTGGATGCAAGCTGGTACTGCTCGCGCTGTGCTTAACAACCTTGTAAAAGGTGTAAGCGAAGGTTTCGAACGTAAGTTACAACTTATCGGTGTTGGTTATAAAGCTGCGGTTAAAGGTAACGTTGTTAACCTTAACCTTGGTTTCTCTCACCCGATCGACTATACGCTTCCTGAAGGTGTAACTGCTGAAACTCCAACTGCAACTGAAATCGTACTTAAATCTGCTGATAAAGCAGTTCTAGGTCAAGTCGCTGCAGATATCCGTGGTTACCGTCCACCAGAGCCTTATAAAGGTAAAGGTGTTCGTTATTCTGACGAAGTTGTACTTCGTAAAGAAGCTAAGAAGAAATAAGGCGCGAGGTTCTTATGAACGAAAAGAAACAATCCCGTTTGCGTCGTGCGAAAAGCACACGCTTGCACATCCGTGCATTGGGTGCGACTCGTTTGTGTGTAAACCGCACTCCGCGTCACATCTATGCTCAAGTTATCTCAGCAGATGGTGGCAAAGTATTAGCGCAAGCTTCTACTCTAGACGCTACTCTACGTGCGGGTACTACTGGTAACGTTGAAGCAGCTCAGAAAGTAGGTGCTTTAATCGCAGAACGCGCTAAAGCAGCTGGTGTTACTAAAGTTGCATTTGACCGTTCTGGTTTCAAATATCATGGTCGTATCAAAGCCTTGGCTGATGCTGCCCGTGAAAACGGCTTGGAGTTCTAATCATGGCTAAAGTTGAACAAAACGAAGGTCTTGTTGAAAAGCTGGTTGCCGTTGATCGTGTAGCCAAAGTTGTTAAGGGTGGTCGTATCTTCTCTTTCACAGCATTAACTGTTGTGGGTGATGGTAATGGTCGCGTAGGTTTTGGTCGTGGTAAAGCGCGTGAAGTTCCAGCTGCTATCTCTAAAGCACTTGAAGCTGCTCGTCGTAACATGATTACTGTTGACCTTGTTGATGGTACTGTTCAGCACCCTATCAATGCTCGTCACGGTGCAAGCCGCGTTTACATGCAACCTGCTTCTGAAGGTACTGGTGTAATTGCTGGTGGCGCGATGCGTGCAGTTTTAGAAGCTGTTGGCGTACGTAACGTATTAACTAAATGTTATGGCTCTACAAACGCTGCTAACGTAGTAAACGCGACTTTTAACGGTTTGCGTGATATGACTTCTCCTGAGAAAGTTGCTGCGAAACGTGGTTTAACAGTAGAACAAATTCAAGGGTAATCAATCATGAAAACGATTAAAGTTACCCAGACTAAATCTGCATCGCACCGCTTGAAAAATCACAAGCTGAGCCTGAAAGGTTTAGGTCTGCGTCGTATTGGTCATACTGTAGAAGTGCAAGATACGCCTTCTAACCGTGGTATGATCAACCAAGTCTACTATATGGTTAGTGTAGAGGAATAAGCCATGACTCTGCGTTTAAATACAATTGCACCTGCAGAAGGTGCTAAGCGTGACAACCTTCGTCTAGGTCGTGGTATCGGTTCTGGCGTTGGTAAGACTGGTGGTCGTGGTATCAAAGGTCAAAACTCACGTAAGAGCGGTGGTACTCGTCCAGGTTTCGAAGGTGGTCAAACTGCACTTTATCGTCGTTTGCCTAAATTCGGTTTCACTAGCCAATTGGCTTTGAAAACTGCTGAAGTACGTTTATCTGAGCTTGCTAAAGTTGAAGGCGACATCGTGTCTCTTGAAACTTTAAAAGCTGCGAACGTTGTACGTAAAGACATGACTCGTGCTCGTATCGTACTTTCTGGTGAAATTACTCGTGCATTCACTGTACAAGGTGTTGCATTGACTAAAGGCGCTAAAGCTGCTGTTGAAGCTGCTGGCGGTAAAGTCGAGGAGTAATCCCCAGTGTCTATGACTCCTAGTTCTTCAGGTCATGTCAACATGATGAAAGGCCAACCATTTCATGTGAAATACCGTGAAATTATTCGTCGAATGATGTTTCTCATTGGTGCGTTGTTGGTGTTTCGACTAGGAGCGCATATTCCAGTACCAGGGATTAATAATGCCGCACTAGAAAATCTGTTTAATGCAAACCAAGGTACCATCCTTGGTTTGTTTAACATGTTTTCGGGTGGTGCATTAGAGCGAATGTCGATTCTTGCTTTAGGGATCATGCCATACATCTCTGCATCGATTATCGTGCAGTTAATGTCTACTGTGGTTCCTCAGCTCGAAGCTTTGAAAAAAGAAGGCGAGCAGGGCAAACGTAAGATTAACCAATACACACGACAAGGCACGCTGTTCCTTGCACTTGTGCAAGCAATTGGTATGTGTGCTGGCCTGATCAGTCAGGGAATTACCCTGACCTCTGGTCTGGCTTTTTATGTTCCTGCGGTAACCTCTTTGGTTGCGGGGACCATGTTCTTGATGTGGCTGGGTGAACAGATTACCGAGCGTGGGGTGGGCAATGGTATTTCCATGATCATCTTCGCAGGTATCGTTGCAGGATTGCCGACTTTAGTTATGCAGTCTCTAACTTCAGTTGATAATGGCCAGTCTAGTCTAATTGGACTAGCAATTTTTGGTCTGTTATCGATTGCTGTACTTGCAGCGATTGTGTTTATCGAGAAGGCGCAACGTCGTATTCCGGTGAACTATGCTCAAAAGCAGCAGGGACGTCGTGTATTTACTGCACAGCAAACGCACTTGCCATTAAAAATTAATATGGCAGGTGTAATTCCGGCAATTTTTGCCAGCTCTTTACTTTTGTTCCCAGCGAGCTTAGGTCAGTGGGTTGGTAGTTCGGATCCAAGTGCAGGAATTATCAAGCGTAGTCTACAAGACTTGGCATTGGTGTTATCGCCTGGTCAGCCGTTGTATTTGGTGCTCTTTGGTGCGTTAATTATCTTTTTCTGTTACTTCTATACAGCACTGGTATTTAGTCCTAAAGAAGTGTCAGAGAACTTGAAACGCAGCGGAGCTTACGTGCCTGGTATTCGTCCAGGTGAGCAAACTGCTCGTTACTTAGATCATATTCTCAATCGTTTGACCTTTATTGGCGCGATATACATCACTGTCATCTGTTTAATGCCGATGATTCTGCAAAGCTCTTTTGGTATTCCATTTAGCTTGGGCGGAACATCGTTGCTGATCGTGGTAGTGGTGGTGATGGACTTTATGGCTCAGCTTCAAGCACATCTCACCTCGCACCAGTATGACAATCAAACGTTAATGAGAAAAACGACTGCTCATCCTAAGGGATAAGCGCACTTAGAGGTTTCATCATGAAAGTACAAGCTTCTGTAAAGAAAATTTGTGGTAGCTGTAAAGTTATCCGTCGTAATGGGGTTATCCGCGTAATTTGTAGCGCAGAACCTCGTCATAAGCAGCGTCAAGGTTAATCTGATCAAGACCTGTTGATTTCAGTAGGCGAATTGGGTTATTATCCGCCCCTCAAGATTTTTGTGGGGCGGTTGATTATCTCTACTGCCTTTTTGGAGAAAATTGAATGGCTCGTATTGCCGGTGTAAACATTCCGGATAACAAGCATGCTGTTATCTCTCTAACGTACATCTTTGGTATTGGTCGCCACACTGCTAAGTCAATCTTAGCTGCTGCGGGTATCCCAACTACTACTAAGATCCGTGAATTAGATGACGCTCAGCTTGATGCGATTCGTGCAGAAATTGCCAAGGTTCCGACCGAAGGTGATTTACGTCGCGAAATTTCCATGAACATTAAACGTTTAATGGATTTAGGCTGCTACCGCGGTCTTCGTCATCGTCGCAGCTTGCCTGTCCGTGGTCAACGCACCAAAACTAACGCACGTACCCGTAAAGGTCCGCGCAAACCAATTAAGAAATAAGATTTCTGGAAGCTAAAAGATGGCTAAAGATACTCGCACACGCAAGAAGGTCACTCGTACCGTCTCTGAAGGTGTTGCACACATTCACGCTTCTTTTAATAACACCATTGTGACTATTACCGATCGTCAAGGTAATGCACTGGCTTGGGCCACTTCAGGTGGACAAGGCTTCCGTGGATCACGTAAATCAACTCCGTTTGCTGCTCAGGTAGCTGCTGAAGTTGCTGGTAAAGCAGCTTTAGATTACGGTTTGAAAAACTTGGACGTCCTTGTGAAAGGTCCTGGTCCAGGTCGTGAGTCTGCGGTTCGTGCATTAGGTGCAGTGGGTTATAAAATTAACAGCATTACCGATGTGACTCCAATCCCTCACAACGGTTGCCGTCCACCTAAAAAACGTCGCGTGTAAGGAGAAACATTCATGGCTCGTTATATTGGTCCAAAATGCAAACTCTCTCGCCGCGAAGGGACAGACCTGCAATTAAAATCTGGCGTTAAACCATTTGACGTCAAAACTAAAAAACACGCTAAAGCTCCTGGTCAACATGGTGGAGCTCGTGGCGGTAAACAATCTGAGTACTCACTACAATTACGTGAAAAACAAAAAGTACGTCGTATGTACGGTGTTTTAGAGCGTCAATTTAGTAACTACTACAAAGAAGCTGCTCGTGTTAAAGGCGCAACTGGTGAAAACCTGTTGAAATTGCTCGAAAGCCGTCTTGATAACGTTGTTTATCGCATGGGTTTTGGTTCTACACGTGCAGAAGCTCGTCAGTTAGTATCTCACCGTTCAATCACTTTAAATGGCCGCCGCGTTAACATCGCGTCTATCCAAGTTAAAGCTGGTGACGTGATTGCAGTTCACGAAGGCGCTAAACAACAATTACGTATCAAAAACGCAATTGAATTAGCTGCTCAACGTGGCATTCCTTCTTGGATGGAAGTAGATCATTCTAAACTAGAAGGTACGTTCAAAGCTGCACCGGATCGTTCTGATTTACCTGCTGAAATCAACGAAAGCTTGATTGTAGAATTGTATTCTAAATAATCCTTGAGGTAGCAATATGACGCGTACTGCAAATGAGTTTCTAACTCCGCAAGCGATCAAGGTCGAAGCGGCAAGCGGGACCTCGGCAAAAGTTATTCTAGAACCCTTAGAGCGTGGCTTTGGTCATACTCTGGGCAATGCTTTACGTCGCATCCTTCTTTCTTCTTTACCTGGCGCTGCTGTGGTAGAAGTTGAGATTGAAGGTGTTGAGCACGAGTACAGTACTTTGGAAGGCTTGCAGCAGGACATCGTCGAGCTCTTGCTGAACCTAAAAGGATTGTCTATTAAGCTGTTCGATCAAAATGAAGCTTATTTAACATTAGAGAAACAAGGTCCAGGCGACGTAACTGCGGCTGACCTTCGTTTACCTCATAATGTTGAAGTGGTTAACCCTGAACACTTGATCGGCACGTTAAGTGCATCAGGCAATCTTAAGATGCGCCTGAAAGTGGCTCAAGGCCGTGGCTACGAGACTTCTGACTCACGTTTCCCAGAAGGCGAGACTCGCCCAGTGGGTCGCTTACAGTTAGATGCATCTTACAGCCCGATCAAACGTGTGTCTTACACAGTGGAAAACGCTCGTGTAGAACAACGTACTGACCTTGATAAACTGGTCATTGATCTTGAAACCAACGGTACAGTTGATCCAGAAGAAGCAATCCGCAAAGCGGCAACAATCTTGCAACAACAAATTGCAATCTTTGTTGATCTTCAGAAAGATCAAGCTCCTGTGGCTCAAGAACCTCGTGAAGAAGTTGATCCAATTTTGCTTCGTCCAGTAGATGATCTAGAGCTAACTGTTCGTTCTGCTAACTGTTTGAAAGCAGAAAACATTTACTACATTGGTGATCTTGTACAGCGTACTGAGGTTGAGTTACTTAAAACTCCTAACCTTGGTAAAAAATCGCTTACTGAGATCAAAGATGTTCTGGCTTCCAAAGGCTTACAACTCGGCATGCGTTTAGAGAACTGGCCACCAGCTAGTCTCCGTATGGACGATCGTTTCGCCTATCGTAGCCGTTAATTAAGTAGGACTATCACCATGCGTCATCGTAATAGTGGTGTGAAATTAGGCCGTACAAGCAGTCATCGTAAAGCGATGTTCCAAAACATGGCTAACTCTTTGTTCGAGCACGAGTTGATCAAAACAACTGTGCCTAAAGCAAAAGAATTACGTCGTGTTGCTGAGCCTTTAATCACTTTAGCTAAAGTCGATACAGTAGCAAACCGTCGTTTGGCGTTTGCTCGTACTCGTTCAGCTGCAACTGTTGGTAAATTATTTACCGTTCTTGGCCCTCGTTACAAAGAGCGTAACGGCGGTTATCTACGTGTTCTTAAAGCGGGCTTCCGTGCAGGTGATGCTGCACCGATGGCTTACGTTGAGCTAGTAGATCGCGAAGTTAACTAATTTCGTGTAGAGCAGCAAACGTTGTTCGAAAAGGTCGGTTGAATAAACCGGCCTTTTTTATTGTCTTGCATTTACCCATTATCAGGCAGTTTAGAAATTTGTCCTGAAAAGATAAGAAAATAATCACTTTTATTCAAACTTGACATTGTGTATTGTCAATTTTGTGATTTAATAAAATATATGACAATGCTCAGGTAAAAGAAGAATATGGAAAAGCAAGTTGATATTTTAATTGTAGGCGCGGGGATCTCGGGAATTGGTCTGGCGGCCCATCTTTCTAAACATAGTCCTCAACGCTCATTCGAAATTATTGAACGTCGCGAAAGCTTTGGCGGTACGTGGGACCTGTTTAAATATCCTGGCATCCGTTCAGATTCGGATATGTCGACTTTTGGTTTCAACTTTAAGCCGTGGAAAAAAGAAAGTGTATTGGCTTCCGGCTCGGCAATTAAAAATTATCTTGCAGAAGTGGTTCAGGAATTTAACTTAAACTCAAAAATTCATTTTCAACATCGTGTCGTTAGTGCCAATTATGATTCAGCTACACGTAAATGGTCAGTCGTAGTTGAAAATGCTCAGGGCAAAAAGCAGACCTGGATCGCTAACTTTGTTCTTGGCTGTACTGGTTATTACAATTATGATCAAGGCTTCCAGCCGGAATTCCCGCATCAGGAAGCATTCAAAGGTACATTTATTCACCCGCAGCATTGGCCTGAAAATCTGGACTATAGCGGCAAAAAAGTGGTGATTATTGGCAGTGGTGCGACAGCAATTACATTAGTTCCAGCCATGGTAAAAGGCGGTGCAGGGCATGTGACCATGTTACAACGCTCTCCAACCTATATCGCCTCAGTTCCTTCGATCGACATGATTTATTCAAAAATGCGTAAATTATTGCCTGAAGATGTGGCTTATAAGCTGACCCGTGCACGTAATATCGGCATGCAGCGTGGTATCTATGCACTTGCACAAAAACAACCAAAATTACTAAAAACATTATTATTGAAATCTGTACAGTTCCAGTTGAAAGGGAAAGTGGATATGAAACACTTTACCCCGAATTATGAACCTTGGGATCAGCGCCTATGTGTAGTGCCAGATGGGGATTTATTCAAAATCCTGCGTGAAGGTCATGCATCTGTAGAAACAGATCATATCGAGAAATTTACTGAAACTGGGATTCAGCTGAAATCAGGTAAACATCTGGATGCGGATATTATTGTGTCTGCTACTGGTTTAAATATTCAGATTCTGGGTGGTATTCAGGCCACGATGGATGGCAAGCCTTTGGATACGTCGAAGCATATGCTGTATCAAGGGGTCATGGTCAGTGATGTACCGAATATGGCGCTGATTATTGGCTATATCAATGCTTCTTGGACCTTGAAAGTGGATATTGCCGCAGAATATATCTGCCGTCTGCTCAATTATATGGATCAGCATGGTTATGATGAAGTAATTCCGGAAGGGGATGCTACTGAATTACTTGAAGATACGGTGATGGGTAGTTTAACTTCAGGCTATATTGCCCGTGCCGCAGATGTGATGCCGAAACAGGGTAAGCATGCACCTTGGAAAGTATCTAATAACTACTTGGCAGACCGTAAAGAGCTTAAAACGGCATCTTTTGAAGATGGAGTATTGAAATTCAAATCGAAATCCAGTGCTGTGCCAGCCAAGCCAAGATTGGTGTCTTAAGTATAGACATAGATAAAAGGAGTACCTGATGTACTCCTTTTTCATATTTCAAATTAGAGTGATCTGGAAATCAGTTCCTTCATGATTTCATTGGTTCCTGCATAAATGCGGTTCGCGCGATTATCCAGGTACGCTCGTGCAATCGGATATTCCAGCATATAGCCATAACCGCCATGCAGTTGTAGGCATTCGTCAACCACTTTGCTATACAGTTCAGAAATTTTGTATTTAGCAGCTGCGGCGGCATCAACTCCCAATTTTTGAATAAGCTGTAGTTGCATACAACGGTCCAGATAAGCTCGGCAGATTTCAATTTCGGTACGCAGTTCTGCCAGTTTAAAACGGGTATTTTGAAAAGCGCTGATCGGTTTGCCAAAGGCTTGACGTTCTTTGGTGTATTTTACCGTATGTGCGAATGCCGCTTCTGCCCCTGCCTGACATATGATGGCCACAATTAACCGCTCCCAAGCCAGTTCTTTCATCAGCATCATAAAACCCATGCCTTCCTGACCTAGCAGGTTTTCTTTAGGCACACGGACATTGTCAAAGAACAGTTCACAGGTATCCTGACCTTTCATGCCGATTTTATTTAAGGGTTTACCTTTACTAAATCCTGCACGATCTGCTTCGACCATAATCAAAGAAAGATTGGCAGAGCCTTTCTCACTATGACCCGTCTTACATACCGCAATTGCCGTATCACAAAGATAGCCATTGGTAATGAATATCTTGGAACCATTAATCACATACTCATCACCCTCTAATACAGCACTAGTGCGTACTGCCTGCAGGTCGGAGCCAGTTCCAGGTTCGGTCATCGCAATTGCCGTGACCACTTCACCTGTAGCCATTTTCGGGAGCCATTGCTGCTTTTGTGTTTCATTGCCAAAGTTCAGAATATAATTGGCCACGATATCGGAGTGCAGTGAAAATCCTGTCGCAGAGTCGCCTGCATAGGCCTGTTCCTCGATCAGGATCATACTGTATAAACGATCTACCCCTGAACCGCCATAAGCTTCAGGCATCGTGGCACAGAGAAGGCCAAGTTCACCGGCTTTATTCCAGAGCTCACGATCGACATGCTGTTGCTGTTCATATTTTTCTGTATGAGGAATCACTTCCTTTTCATAGAATTTACGGACCGTCTCCCGAAAGGCTTCATGTTCATCATTGAAAAGCTGACGTGGCAGCATGCTGGCCAATGGACGGATCGCGCTCGAATGCATCTTATAATTCCCTTATTGTGATGTTTTATTTAACTTAAGATAGAGCAGATGAGGGAACAATGAGCTGAATGTTCAAATCTGGGAAATCTACTGATGCTTTTGGTCATTTGTATGAAATACCTCGAAATTCAGCAATGGCTTAAGGTAAACTACTCAGGTTTGTAACGAGTTGGGAAAATTCGATGACTGATGACATCACCTTAGAAGAGCGCAAAGTGATTTATCGCGCGCGTCGTGGCTTGAAAGAGATCGATGTATATTTTGATCCCTACGTGAAAAACTATTATCTCAATGCTGATCCCTTCGAAAAACAGATGTTTGCTGAGCTGGTTGCACAGGAAGATCCGGACCTGTTGGACTGGTTTATGGAAGTGTCAGAACCCCCACGCCCTGAATTAAAAGATTTTATCAAGAAACTTAAATTTTACGTTCATGGATAATCGTTGTTTCAAGCTGAAACGCAGCAAGTGTGCGCTGGTGTTTCAGCTTTTTATTTTTGCTGTATTAATGTTCCTGCTGTATCAGTTATTGCCTGTGATAATTTGGCTGGTTTGTGGCGTCATCGGAGTGGTCATCTACCAGTTGTTTTATCGTAAGACACCGCACATTGAGCAGTTTGAATATCTGGATGGACGTGAATGGTCACTGACAGCAGCTGCGCAAGGCACACGGCGAGTGTTGATCAGTCACGTGATTGATCACCAAGCTTATATCGTGGTGTATTTCCAGCATGCAAAAGCACGTCCGTTGCTCATCTGGTGTGACCAGTTGCCTTTTAAACAATGGAAGTCTTTGAAAGTTTTGACAAAAATACTTTAATTGTCCGACAAATGACATTCCGAAATTTTAAATAAATTGATTAAAAATAAAGATTTATCCGCTAACCCTGCTTGAATTGTCAGACAAAAAATCATATTTCCCTGTAAAAACAATGAATTGTCTGACAATTTTTCAGCTGCTTTTTTTATAAGCAGGTACATTTAAGTCACCAACAGCGAACACAGGAGATCATGATGGAATTTCCAATGTGGATGTTTTTGATCGTTGCGATTGTGATGGCCCTAGTCATAGGACGGCTGGGAACGGTGCTGAAGGACAGATTTTCACCTAAATAACAGAATTAAGCTCGAGAACCTATTTTCTTCTCGGCTTGCCAAGTTGATAAGTAGCATGTGCTGAACCGTCGCAATGCTACTTTTTTTTGCCCAAAATTTGGGATTTTATCTACTACAGTCAATTGCAGCTGGGCAATTTAATGGCAAAGTGTCTGGTCTAAATTAGAGTAAATACTCTTTTATTCGTTATATGCTTCTGATATGTTTAGCAGAATAATGGACATAATCACAATTATAGAGGACAGGAAAATGTCGAGCGTCCGAAAAATATGCCAAGGTATGGCGACCATTGCAATAACAACAACAGTTCTAACAGGATGTTCTCAGGTCATTAAAACCGGTGCCAATGTGGCGCTGGGCTTCACTGAAAAGCATATTGTTCCACCAATCCTGGCGATGGATGATGCCGAGATGGTGTGTAATTCCGGGAATTCTTTAACACCAGCCATCATGTCGACCAAGGAAATGGGGGCTGATCCGACTCGTGTTGCGGTACTGATGTACTCCGCAGCGGGGATTTGTGCCGAGCAGAAAGCGCTGGATGCAGAGCTACGGTATCTGCGTGCTTCTAAAGTCAATCAGGTGACTGAAGCTCAGGATGCGCGGATTGAGCAGAAACGGTGGGCTGCACTGGCTGCACAACGTCAGTACACGGGTTATCAGTTATTCCAGACCCGTTATGAGAAAAAATATAAAAAAGCGCTGGGTGAAGGCTGTCCACGCATGAACAGTGATATTGAACAGACAGTTTATCTGCTGGGCATGCTGAGTGGCTTGCAAGCCATGACCAATGACATTAACTCGGGTGGGGCTGTACAAGTACCTAAAGATATTGCGGCTGTGGTTGAGCGTGGCATGACCTGTCTGGATAATACCAAATTCTGGGGCGCGCCAAATGCAACCCGTGCTGTGATCTGGACTTTATTGCCAGGGGCAGGTGATGGAAAACCTGATCCTTACCAAACTCTGAAACAGTCAGTACAAATCGGTGAGCAAAAAGGTGTACGTTTATCACATGCCTTATATGCTGTAGCGGCACAGGCCAGTGGGGATGATGCCAAAATCCGTGATGCGCTAAGAACCTTTGATCAGGCACGTAGTGATGAGAAGCCGGTCAATCCTCAGTTCAAGCTGATCGACAGTATGGCTGCCATTATGGTGAATGGTATTTCTGACCGTTACTGGACTGAAAATACCGGTATTCGTAGTGCAGATGATGGCATGCAGACCTTCTGGGATGAAACTGATAATTCCTCAGAACTGGATGATCTGTTTAGCGCTGATCTATAATTTAATGAAAAATTAAGTGAATGATGCTCATAGAGGTCATTTTCAATATGCTGAAAAGGAGTTCAAGGAGCCGATGCAAGATCAACATCTTCGACGAAAAATTATTTTTCTGGCGGCTTTTGTCTCTCTTTCAGCGAGTTTGCAAATCTTTAACGATGCTTTCATCTACTGGCAGGAAAGCCTGCTCGGGGAATTCTGGCGGCTCTGGACTGCGCACTGGGTGCATGTCGGCTGGGCCCATTATTTTCTGAATATTCTTGCCTTTATCTGTCTACCTTTCATTTTCCCCCGTGCATCTGTGTGGCATTTCGTCTCGATTCTTTTGATTCTGCCGCCGTTGATCAGCCTGAGTTTTTATTTTTTCCTGCCAAATATTGAAGCATATGCAGGACTATCCGGGGTATTACATGGGGCTTATGTCGCAGTCGCCTGTGTGCATCTGCTTTATCAACGCGAACGTGGATTTGCCGTGCTGGTATTATTTTTAATCTTTGCCAAACTGATTTGGGAAAATACCATTGGAAATCAGGAAACTGCACAACTTATCGGCAGTCCGGTACTGGTCGAAGCGCATTTATTAGGGGTGATCTGGGGAGTGGTAGTCGCATTGTTCTATATCTTGGGCAATTATGTCCAGGATAGCTGAAACTGTTGGCAGAAAAGACAAAAAGAAAAGATAAATTGTCATTTTTATTCTGCTGATTTTCATGCAGAGTCAAAACAGAAAATAATGATACTGACCCTTGTAAAGGAATTTTCGGGGCAGACAGGAAGACCAGCGCTTAAAAGAATGTAAGGCGCGAAAACAAGAATAGGAAAATACATGCACAACGATAATCAAAACAGATCAGGATTAGGTCTGTTACGTTATATCTGGACAGAGTGGATCTCGACCTTTGTCGTGCTCATCTTGCTCTTACTGACCTTGGTGATTGGAACCGGTGAAATGATTCATGGTCAGTTACTGCGTATGGGCGAGCGTCTGTATGGTGATCCGGCGACAGGCATGCAATATTCGTTTTTGCGTGCTGAACCGAAAGCACCACAATGTGATCGTAATATTAATGTCGATCAAAAAGTTCAGGAGCAGATGAAAGCAGATGCCGCCGATGAATATGCCGATTTCTTCGGTGTACGTTCTGAAGCGGATGTGCGTGCTGCAGTGATGCAGGCACAACAGGTTTGTGAAGAGTCTTACCAGTTCTATGACAAGGCGATAACGCATATTGAAGCGCATCCAAGTATTCGTGCCTATCGCAGTTTTGAAACTTCATTCTTTGGCATTTTCAAGTTCGGGACTGAAAACCGTGCCTTGCTACTGATCATCATGGTGGTATTTGCTGCAATCAGCGCGACATTGAAAACCCATCATATTGGTCTACGTAGTCCAGCCACTCGTATCGACTTTAAAGTCTATTCTGTGGCGATGCTGATCGCGAACAGTTTCCTGGTCTATTCTTCCTATAGCCAATATATGTCGGTGCTGAATTCCGGGGTGCCAATGGGAGACATGAAGTATGTCTACTGGCTATGGATGATTCTCTTTGGGACATTGACCCTGATCAGTCTGTACCAAATCATTAAGCCACCTCAGGCGACCCGAGAGGGAGGCAGTTTTGGACTGGCTTTCTTAAGCGTGCCACTGTATGCCTATATGGCCATCAGTACTGGGTTTAACTTTGTCTTCTTGATGGATTACCCGATGGGTCAGGGTATCTATCTGGGGCAACTGGTTGAATTCTCGAGCATCTTCCTGAATCTGGCCTTATTTATCTGGGCCGGTATGTTGCTGAAACAAACCCGTGTCGTAGACATGTTCCTGAATATCCTGCGTCCATGGAATCTGGCACCAGAAACCTTGACCTGGTTAATCCTGCTGGCAGCTGCACTACCAACCGCTTATACCGGTGCATCCGGGATTTTCGTGATTGCTGCAGGTGCGATCATTTATAAGGAAGTCTGGAATGCCGGTGGTCGCCGTCAGTTTGCCTTGGCAGCAACAGCGATGTCCGGTTCACTCGGTGTGGTGCTTCGTCCATGTCTACTGATTGTTGTGGTTGCTTCACTGAACAAGGAAGTGACGACAGATATGCTGTATCACTACGGTGTCTACGTCTTCTTGCTCAGTTCAACATTGTTCCTGATCATTTCGCTATTCTTTGCTGAAAGCAAGTTCCGTATTGCTGCACCTGGTCTGGCTGCACCACAGTCTGCACGTGCCTTTGTAAATGTGATTCCTTATATCGTAATTTTCATTCTGATCTGGCTGTTCTACAAATATGCCTTGTCTACAGATCTGAATGAATTTACTGCACCTGTCATGATGCCAGTCATTCTGTTGATGATCGTGCTATTTGATAAGTTACGTCATGAGCCTGCACCATTACCACCAGTAGGGCATTGGGATGAAACCTTAACCACAACCTTGGGTTCAGGAAATACGCCTGCAATGGCGACCGCGGGTACGGCCATTAATGCTGAATATCGTGAAGCAGACCATGTTGAGCAGCAGAGCGGTGAGCTGGCTGTAAATCATGGCGTGAAACGTTCGACTGCTGGTGAAAGCTTACGTCAAGTCGGTTTCTGGAAATCATTACACATTTCGACCAGTGAAACGGTTGGACACATTGGTGCACTGGTGATCCTGATGGCACTATCTGTCAGTGTGGGCGGCCTGCTGGAACGTATGGAAATTATGGAAGCGTTCCCGACAGATATTAGCAGTACCATTCTGGTGATTTCCATGATTGTTGGCCTGATGGTGTTCGTTGGCATGATTATGGACCCATTCGGCGCAGTGATCCTGATTTCAGCAACGGTTGCACCAGTCGCCTATCAGTATGGAATTCATCCGGTACATTTCTGGATGATTACCTTGATTGGTTTCGAACTGGGTTATGTGACACCACCAGTTGCTCTGAACCATCTGTTGGCAAGGCAATCCATTGGTGATGCTGAGGTGGCCGAGGCGGATGCAGAAGTTCGACATAAGTCCTTTTATTACCGTTATGAGCGCTGGATTTTACCGATGATCGTGTTACTGCCAGCGATGCTGATCATTGCCTATGTACCTTATGTATTTAAGCTCTTCGGCTGGTATCAGTAATTTAAGCAAATAAAAAAGCACCTTCGGGTCATTGCTGTCCCACAATTTTTCACAAGAGGAAGCTCAAATGAGCTTCCTCTTGTTTTATGGGTATTTTATCGGGTGAAAATAAAGCTTTTAAAGTTCTTCTTTCAAACAAATTCACTTGAATTATTCTGAGTAAACGTTGAACTGTCCAACCTGTTTTTCCTAAAT
>NZ_VPDX01000019.1:0-72203 GCF_013417475.1 Acinetobacter sp. YH12249
TGAATATATAGAGATGTTCTATAACTCAAAACGCAGACATGGTTCCAATGGTCAGCGTTCTCCATTAGATTATGAAAAGGCCCATCAAAAGATGGTTATGTGTGTCTAGAATTTTGGTGGCTATTCAATGAGATAAAAACAAAATTGTTCACTAAAATTGAAAATTTAAGCGAACAAGATAAGTATCAAATAGAACTAATTTTAAAAGAAAGTCCAATTAAAGACATTACTGAATATGGACGTATTGTACACGCAGAGATGGATGCTATCTTAAGTTGTGCAAGAACAAATGATTCCACTAAAGATACGACCTTATATGTAACTACTTTTCCATGTCATAATTGTGCGAAACATATTGTTAGCGCCGGCATAAAAGAAGTCATTTTTGTCGAACCTTATCCTAAGAGTAAAGCCTTTGAGCTACATGATGATTCCATCACAGAGTATAAAAATGATAATAAATTACGGTTTAAACCATTTATTGGAGTGGGACCACGTAGTTTTCTAAATCTATTTTCAATGACATTGGGAGCAGGCAATGAGATGGTAAGAAAAGAATCAAATGGCTCATCAAAAAATTGGGAAAGTTATTCTGCTAAGTTAAGAATGTCTACAAGTTTAGTATCTATTAAGGCATTAGAAGAACTTGTTTCTGATGCTATTTATAGATGCCGTGATATGGATCAAGAAAAAATTAAATCATTATTAGTTTCCTTAAGTGAATAAAATCATTAAAAGTTATCTCACCCTTATTCTATAATTAAGGGTGAGATAAAGATTAAATCGCCACCAGATCCCGAATACCTTTGTCTGGCATTTCGCTTCCGATACCTTGAGCAATCACTTGTCCACGTGCCATAACCGTATAACCATCTGCCAGTTCTTCAGCAAAGTCATAGAACTGTTCTACCAGAACAATTGCCATTTCACCGCCATCAGCCAGCTTACGAATCACGCGACCAATATCTTTAATGATAGATGGCTGAATTCCTTCAGTCGGTTCATCCAAAATGAGCACACGCGGTTCAGATGCCAATGCGCGAGCAATCGCCAGTTGTTGTTGCTGGCCACCGGATAAGTCACCGCCGCGTCGATACTTCATTTCTTCTAATACCGGAAAAATCTCATAAAGATGTTCCGGAACTTTACGGGTTTTGGCTCCTTTAAATTTCGCCATGCCAATCAAAATATTTTCTTCTACTGTTAGGGTTGAAAAGATATCTCGTCCTTGTGGCACATAAGCCAAACCTGCCCGTACTCGCTGTTCAGGACCCAGTTTGGCAATATCTTTGCCATCTAAAAGAATCTGACCTGATTTGATGGGCAAAATTCCCATCAGACATTTAAGTAGTGTCGTTTTACCAACGCCGTTACGACCCAGTACGACAGAGCACTCACCGACAGGTGCATTGAAAGACACATCACGCAGAATGTGACTACCGCCATAAAATTGATTTACATCTTTAACTTCTAGCATCAGTCAGCCCCCCTTAACGTCCAAGATACTTTTCAATGACATCTTCATTGGCCTGGACTTCTGCCAATGTGCCTTCGGCTAAAATCGCCCCTTGTGCCAGCACCGTTACTTTTTCACTAATGGTATCGATGAAGCTCATATCGTGTTCGACCACCACCAGCGTATGATTTTTTTTCAGCTCCAGACAAAGTTCAGCAGTCCGTTCGGTTTCGGCATCGGTCATCCCTGCCACTGGCTCATCCAGTAAAATGAGTTTTGGACGTTGCATCAGCAGCATACCAATTTCCAGCCATTGCTTCTGACCATGCGATAAAAGCCCTGCAGGTTTGTGAATAAATTCCTGCAAGCGGATTTGCTGTAAGGATTCATCCAAGGCATTTTGTGCATCCGGATCGAGCTTGCTGAAAAAGCTTTTTTTAACACGTTTATCTTTAGGTGCAGCCAAGAGCAGATTTTCCATCACGGTGAAATTTTCAAACACCGTTGGTTTCTGGAATTTACGCCCGATGCCAGCTTCTGCAATTTCTTCAGTACTCATTTTCGCCAGATTATAGGTTTGGCCAAAAAATGCAGAACCTTCAGTAGGACGGGTTTTCCCGGTAATGACATCCATCAACGTGGTTTTACCCGCGCCGTTTGGCCCAATGATGCAGCGCAATTCACCTTCTTCGATATACAGCGATAAATCATTTAAGGCACGGAAAGCATCAAACCAGACACTGACTTTTTCCAGATAAAGTGCGATCCCATGGCTAAAATCTGGCCCTTGCTCTTTTGGTCGGCCATAGCCTTCAGAAGCATGGCCGCCATGAGGTTGTAAAATTTCACTCATTCGCTACGCTCCTTTTTAAAACGGTCAAATAATCCAATCACGCCTTTAGGCAGGAAGATGGTGACCACAATAAATAATGCCCCCAGAATTAATAACCAGGCTTCTGGATAAGCGACAGTAAAGTAAGTTTTAACTGCATTAATTAAGCCTGCACCCAGGATCGGACCGATCAAGGTACCGCGACCGCCAGCCGCTACCCAGACTGCCATTTCAATCGAGTTCACCGGATTCATTTCGCTCGGATTAATAATCCCGGCTTGTGGTACATACAGTGCACCAGCGATACCTGCAATCACAGCAGATAATACCCAGGCTGAAAGCTTGTACCATAAGGTGCGGTAACCTAAATATTGCAGACGGTTTTCACTATCACGAATCGCGCCAAGCACACGACCATAAGGTTTATTCATTAAATGGCGTAGACCAACAAAGCACAGCAATAACACCAGAGCCGTGATAAAACATAGGCTGGCACGCATCGGTGCTGATGTGATGTCCATGCCTAAAATGGTTTTGAAACCGGTAAAACCGTTATTCCCGCCAAAGCCTGTTTCATTGCGGAAGAATAAAAGTGCTGCCGCAAAAGTCATCGCCTGAGTAATAATCGAGAAGTAAACGCCTTTGATTTTTGAGCGGAAAGCAAAGAAGCCGAAAATAAAGGCAATTAGTCCTGGTACCAAGACCACAAGTATCATGGCCCACCAGAAATGATTAGTCCCCACCCAAAACCAGGGTAATTCAGTCCAGCTCAGAAAACGCATAAAGTCAGGCAAACCATCACCTGCTGATTGACGCATTAGATACATCCCAAAGGCATAACCACCCAAGGCAAAGTACAGGCCATGACCTAAACTTAAAATACCGGCATAGCCCCAAACCAGATCAAGTGCTAAAGCAACTAATGCTAGGCACATGATCTTGCCGATCAACGTGACCCAATAAGCAGACAGATGCAGGCTTGAATCCGCTGGCAATAAATGCAGCCATGGCAAGGCCAGTAAAATAACAAAACAGATCGCAATTGCGAGTGCGCTATAAGGTTTATCTGAAAGTAATGATGTGATTTTCATAGGCTTACTCCACAAAGCGTCCTTTAATGGCAAACAAACCTTGTGGGCGTTTCTGAATAAACAAAATCACAAGAACCAAGAGAATAATTTTCGCCAATACTGCACCCATACCAATTTCCAGTACGGTTCCACTGACACCTAGTCCCAAAGCGGCAAGAACTGCACCCCATACTTGACCAACACCACCGACAACAACCACAAGGAAAGCATCGATAATGTAGTTCTGGCCCAAATCTGGCCCAACATTACCCACTTGAGCCAAGGCACAGCCGGCAAGACCGGCAAGACCTGAACCCAGACCAAATGCCATCATGTCAATCCGGCTGGATCGGATACCGACAGCACGAGCCATTTGACGGTTTTGCGTTACGGCACGGACAAATAAACCAAAACGGGTTTTATTCAGTAGATAAACAAGTAGCAGCAAGACAGCTACAGTAAAGACAATAATTGCAATACGGTTATAAGGCAGCATCAGGCTTGGAGTAATCGAGATCCCGCCTGAAAGCCATGAAATGTTAGAAACTTCGACATTTTGTGCCCCAAAGATCATCCGCACCACTTGCATCAGGATCAGGCTCACCCCAAAGGTTGCCAATAAGGTTTCCAGTTGACGGCCATATAAAGGACGAATCACGGTACGTTCGATCAGCATGCCAATCGCTGCACTGACAATAAATGCCGCAGGAATCGCTGCGATCAGATACCAATCTACCCAACCACTAAAATGGGATTTAAAGAAACTTTGCACTACATAAGTGGTATACGCCCCGATCATGATCAGCTCGCCATGTGCCATATTAATGACACCAAGCAAGCCATATGTAATGGCTAATCCTAAAGCCGCAAGCAATAAAATACTGGCAGTACTTAAACCGGAAAATACATGTCCAGCCCATTCACTGGCCTGAATTCGGGTTTTGATACTACTTCTGGCATCGACCAGCGCTGCTTTTAAATCAGGATGCAGATTTGGCTGAGCCAGTTCATTTTGAACCAGTGCAAGAACGTCTGGTCTGTTGGAATCTTTTAAAACTTTTGCCGCTTCTATTTTGGTCAGGACATTTTCAGATTGATAATCCAGACGTGCTTTTAACTGGGCAAAACGTGATTTAACCGTATTGTTTTTTTCATTTAAATACATCTGATTGATGGCTTTAGCATCAAGTTCGGACAAGTTATTTTCCAGAATATCAATCGCCTCAAGTCGCTGAGAGGCTTCTTCTGAATTTAATTTCTTTTTTGCTAAACCAAAGGTCAGTGCTTTATTTAAGGTATTTACCAGCGTAATTTGCGATAAATCAGATGGCCAGGTTTCCACGGTTTTTCCGTCAGGATAGCTAACCAGTTTGTCTTCTGCTTCCAGAATATAAGTATTGCCTGAACTGTCAGTATAAAGCTGATCTTTTTCAACAAACTCTGCCAGCTGATCAAGTTGTTCAACACTGGCAGGCCACTGGTTTAATAAAGCACGACGAGTGGCAAAGTCCCCACGAACAAACTGCTGAATAGCATCAAGTGACTGTTGAGATGATTGCGATACGGTTGTTTCGCTAGATTGAGTTTCCGCATGCACCATATTGAGACACAAACACTGACTCAAAATTAAAAAAATGGCCGCGAGATTTAGGCGAGTGGACATGAGTGCCCTCCCTATTTATATATTTAACGCTGTCCCGTCCGGGAGATGAAAAACCAGAAAGGCCTACTGCCGGAGCAGCAGGCTTTGGAGGAAATTATTTAGGAATGTATGGGCTCCATGGCTCAGCAGCGATGGTTTTCGGAGTCTTATAAACCACGTCAAACTGACCATCACCACGGATCTGACCAATCATCACTGGTTTATGTAAATGATGGTTGTTAGCATCCATTTGTAACTGATAGCCAGATGGTGCATCAAAGGTCTGACCTGCCATCGCTTCACGAACTTTATCCACCTCAGTAGAACCGGCTTTTTCTACCGCCTGTTTCCACATATTGATACCCACATAAGTCGCTTCCATCGGGTCATTGGTCACAAACTTGTCTGCATTAGGCAATTTGTATTCCACGGCATACTGTTTCATCTTGCCGCTGAATTCAGTATTTTTCGGATTTTTCACGGACATGAAGTAGTTCCATGCCGCTAAATGGCCGACCAATGGCTTGGTATCAATACCACGAAGCTCTTCTTCACCTACAGAGAATGCCATAACAGGAATATCAGAAGCTTTAATGCCCTGGTTACCCAATTCACGATAGAACGGTACGTTTGAATCGCCGTTGATGGTTGAGATCACCGCAGTCTTTTTACCTGCAGCAAATTTTTTCACGTTACCGACAATGGTTTGATAATTACTATGACCAAATGGTGTGTACTCTTCCATGATGTCAGCATCAGCAACGCCTTTAGATTTCAGGAAAGCACGAAGAATTTTGTTGGTGGTACGCGGATAAACATAGTCTGTACCTAGTAATACAAAGCGTTCTGCTTTACCGCCTTCTTCACTCATCAGATATTCAACAGCCGGAATCGCTTGCTGGTTAGGCGCAGCACCGGTATAGAAAATATTTTTAGACTGTTCCTGACCTTCGTATTGGACTGGATAGAACAATAAGCCATTTAACTCTTCAACCACTGGCAATACCGATTTACGTGATACCGAAGTCCAGCAACCAAAGATGACCGCAACTTTATCCTGAGTGATGAGCTGACGTGCTTTTTCAGCAAATAGTGGCCAATCAGATGCTGGATCAACGATAACCGGTTCAAGCTTTTTACCTAAGACACCCCCATTGGCATTGATTTCATTGATCGCCATCAACGCTGTGTCTTTTAATGAAGTTTCAGAAATGGCCATCGTGCCAGATAAAGAATGCAAAATACCAACTTTAATCGTTTCCCCACTAGTTGCAGCTGCTTTCGGCTCAGAGGTAGCGGCCGTTTTATCTTCAGGCGACTTTGAACAACCTGTTAAAGTCAGTATTCCCAACATTGCAGCAACAATTAAATTTTTAGAAAACTTTTTTTGTTCGACTTTCATGTACTTCTCTCCAACCTTAGTTAGGCTTTTTTAGAAAATTTGAGAGAAGCTATTCAAATACTGTGCCACTTTTAATTTATAATTTTAACCCACTGAATTTCATTATGATTATCTATTTAAAATAAAAATAGAGATTAAATTTTGCACCACTAAATACATGTTGCTCTAAAATAGAAAATAAAATCTGAGGCTGAAAATCAATTAATTAGCCTATAAAAACCTCAAAAAAATGCAGCCTTTTAAATCAAAATATTAAAATGCTTACTAATGATGCATAAATAAAATGAGCAGAAAATACATCTGCTCATCAATATAATTTATTTTTCATCAATAAAATTTTGCATATGCTGCAAAACTTCCGCCGTCTTTTCACCATGTAGCCAGTGCCCTGCATTTTCAATCACTGCAATCTGTGCATGAATAAACTGCTGATTGATGGCTTCAAAATGTTCAGATTTAGAGATATATGATGAATTTCCACCTCTTAAGAATAACGCTGGAAGTTCATTTTTTTCTATCTTCTCCCAAGCAGTAATATCTTCATAATGATCAAACAGTGCTTGCACATTAAACAACCACTGCCCTTTATTAAATGATTTTAAAAGAAACTGGATGACCATTTCCTCTTGAATATATTCACGCATAATTTTTGCTGCTTCATTTCGTGAAGCGACTTGCGCCTGTTGGACTGCAAACAAGGCTTTAAATATTTCAGAATGATGATTTTCTTGATATTGAATTGGCGTGATATCTAATACAACCAGTTTTTCAATCAGATCAGACGCCAGGTCTGCCAGCTTCATGGCAATTTTTCCGCCCATTGAATGCCCGACTGCAATAAATTTTTTAATATTTAAACTGGCTAACGTTTCTAAAATATCTTCGGCCATGATTTGATAATTCACTTCATCAGAATGGCCAGATAAACCATGATTTCTGACATCAATTTGAATCGTAGTTGCCTGCTCTGAAAAATGTCGGGCTAACATACCTAAATTACTTAAACTACCAAATAAACCGTGAATAAATACCATTGGGGCTAAAGTTGATGTTTCATGGGTTTGTATTTGATAATTCAGGATCATTTGAGAATTCCGTGATTTCCTATGTTAGGTGTTAATAGTGGAGTTATATTGGAAGTTAATCAATTGCCAATGACATAATTTAAAATTTTGCTTAGGCTATTTTTATGGAAATAAAATATGCTTAGGCTAAATTGCAATATCTGCTCATAATTGAGTGTCACACTAGATCATTAATAAAAAAAATATTTTAAAATTTTTAGGAAATATACGAGTTTTAGAGGTTTATTTGGTATTAAGTTTTAGTTATGGGATATGGATTTTGCGAGAATAAATATAAAGTAGAAAATTGCTTAGGCTATTTTAGCGTGCAATGATTTTACCGCCCTTCGTTTGAGTAAAAAAAAAACATATAAATATTTAATATTTCATAATAAATTTCAAAAGTAGCTGATATTTACCCGGTAAAATTTGTATATATATAGATTTTTATAAAGTTTATTTAATGAATAATTTAAAAAGCACTGAAATCCATATGCTACGTATCAGAGTATTTATGCATTTTATAAACAAGCTGAGAGTCGAAAAAACGGGCTAATTTTTTGGCCCTACCCTTTTTTATCCGTCTATACCTTTATCAAGATCAACATCCCTAAATAAGATATGAATATTTAATTTCATTAGCTTCTATATGCTTCATATCTGATAGTTTAAAGTAGTGTATAAAATGTATTCTAAGGCTATCTTATGAACAATTTAGTTAAAAAAAGCATTGAATTCTTAGTGGAACAAGACGTTGTTGAATCAGCAGAATGTGTAATAGCAGAAGCGGGTTTAACTCCAGCAGAATTGATCACGATAGTTTATGGTGAAATTGTTCGAACAAGTCAAATACCTATTATTCCTCAAGTAGGAACTAAGGATTTCAATATAGCTCGATTAACAGCAGCGAGTTCCTTTATTCCAACTGTCAAAGTTTCCACTCCGGAACAGAAGGATGCATTTTTAAATGATGATGGTGGCTATTAAAACTCAAGACGATGCTCTTGCTTTTATAGCTTAATTACACTTCCCTACTCTTACAAAATACTGCGGTGGTCATACCTGAATTATTCATGCTCTGTGCTTGTCGATCCAGAAAGCTTTTAGCAATCATCGCCATTGTGGACGCCATATTGAGTTCATGATTTTCTTCAGAAACTTTTTGAATCTCTTCATAAGCCGTTAAACGCTGGCAGAATGCCTGACGTTGACTTTGTGCATCAGCATTCTGATCTGGATCATCTAAAATATGTTTGGTTTCATTGACTATTTTTGTTTGCATAGCAATAAACTGATCATAATCCGCTTGTGAAAGCTTTTTGGCAAAAGCCATATTGTTCAATTGCATGCAAATAAAGAAAGTACATATTAAAGATGAGGATTTGATCATTTCGAAGGTCTTCTTTTAGTTTTCTTCTTTCCAGACATCTTCATAATCATCTGCATCAATCATGAAGCGGTAGCCCTGCTCTAAAGCCAGATAAGGTAAAACTTCAGGGGCGATATCCTGTAACTCACGCACAGTCATGGTTTCAAAAGCATCTTCATTTGAAGCCAGTTCACCACCATAAATATACCAGCTAATATTTTCTTCTGTCTCAGGCTTTCTACGGATTCCGACAATTGGATCCTGCTTCAGGGTATGTACAGCCACTGCAACGACATCATCACCACTTACTTCTACATAAGCAGAACCGACCTCTTCACACAGCAATTTCTGCTCTGCAATCAGTTCCTGTAATGGTGATAACTTCTGCGTGTTTTTCGACATTCGGTTTGACTCATTAAATTCTTTAAATACCGCTTTAGTTTAGCCTAGTTTTAAAAAATCTAATGCGTATTTTTATAAACAACCTGGAGATCTGTCCTTAAAAATGATTAAAGACAGATCGGAAATTAAGCTTATTGGAAAACTTTGAAGCGTTGATCATCTTCCAGATAATCTTTCGCACGTGCTTCACCTTCAACTGAACCAAATACCAGTTGAGCACGAAGTTTCCAGTTTTCTGGAATATCCCACTCTGCATGAACCTGCTCATCTACTATCGGATTATAGTGTTGTAAAGATGCACCCAAGCCTTCAGTATGCAATGCTGTCCAGGTAGAGAACTGAGCAATAGCAGTTGAATGTTCTGCCCAGATTGGGAAATTCTCGGCATAAGATGGGAATTGCTCTTGCAAGCCTTTTACTACATTTTGATCTTCAAAGAATAAAACTGTACCCGTACCTGCAGCAAAGGTTGCCATTTTTGCAGTCGTTTTTGCAGCACTTTCTTCATCTTTGGCATAGCTTTTTAATTTATCAGCGACAAAGCCCCAGAATTTTTCATGTTCGCCATTGAATAAAATAACGGCGCGAGATGATTGCGAGTTAAAAGATGACGGACTTTGCTTGATCGCATTTTGAATCAAATCAGTTAAATATTCAGGAGACTGCTCTACATTTTTACCAATGGCATAAATAGTACGGCGTTTTGTAATTAAATCTAAAAACTGATTCGACATTCGGTTAAATCCTTGGATATATCTTCGGGAAAACTGGAACCTTCACTTATTTTTATGAAGGAAATCTAATGAATAAGAATTCTGTGATTCATTTACTCATTAGTACTGATAGCTTAAAAAAATATGACTGGAATAGCTATATTATTAAAGTAATATCTTTATATATTCTTTTGATAAAGAATAGTTTTTTAATTTATTTTTTATCAAACGATAAAATAAATGCCCTTTTCTGAGCCAATTTCTGTTTTAAAATAAATCACTTTGTTCAATGATGTAGCAGAAATCTGTTTTGATGATAAATATAGAAATTTGCTTAGGCTATTTATTAACATAAGTGAAATGTCAATCCTTAGAAATCGCTACAAAAAAATCATCCCCCAATTTGGAGGATGAAATTGAATGAATCAGCTTAAATTTACTTAGAATTTGGCATTAAGCACTTGGGCAGAGACTTTATTTTTCCAAAGATCACGTAAGGTTGGTAAATAGAATTTTTCACCTAGTTCTACCAGTTCAGCATCAATCAAGCCATGCACATCATGCATAAATAGATAATCCAGATCCACACTAGAAAGCTTAAGATGTTTCTTCTGATATTCTCTGCGTTTTTGCTGCGCCTCTTTCACCAACTGATCCGCAAATGTCTTATCTTTATACTGGGTGATCGCATTTAAACGCAATTCAATAATGCCCCACCCTGTTAATAACATCTGAAATGTCTCAAAGTCCTGAGTGGTTGATTCCCAGGTCATTTCATCAAGATTTTCATTTTCCGGGAGAACGGGTAAAAGAAGTTCCATTACACTTGGAAAAATCTTTTTAAAATTCAAAATAAATTTAACAGGATGCTCACCTGGATAATCCTTGAATTGAACCTTTTTTTGAACATCTGTTAAATAAATATCAAGCATTAAATTTTCCTTAAACAACCTGCCATTTTATGGATGTTTATTCATAAGCCATAGAAACTCATGCTGAATAAACGACAAAACAGCAGTAAAAACGAACTGCATTTTAGCAGCTATATACGCTTATTCAATGTTAATTCGGTATGAGAAGCCATGAGGATAGGCTTTAGCACTAAAAAAACTTCAATAGTTATCTCTAACCATCCTTCTAATACGATTTCACCTGTAATTTTAGATTCTTTCTTTTATTTGCTCATGAATCTATAAAATTAAGAACTTCTGATGAGGAGAATAAAAAAGCCCACTCATAGAGCAGGCTTAATAAATATTTATAATTTTGAGTTAATCTATCTCACCAGTTTTGCCGGTTCCCATACATTTGACACACTGTTTGGCTTCCACAACGTTATAGCCGGTACCGCTACAGCTGCTACACTTCTTTTTTGTATAATCTGGATATAAATCCTCATCTGGATAGGATTCGTCCAGATCAAAATCATCATCAAAGTCAGTCATCACCCTTACCTCATTTTTCTAGTTATCAGGGAATTTCTATTAGTAATCCTTCATTGCATATCTGTCAAAACATGAACGATAGATGGTTCATAGCATTTAATAAGCAAGCTTAATTGAATGAGAATTTTCCAGAAAAAACATGTGCAATTGATTTTATTAAAATTTGTATGAATAATCCTTAGATATTATAAAGCCCTCATTTAGAGGGCTTTATTATTTAACCATAATTAGAAGACTTATTTTACGTTTGGAGCCACCATATTTTCAGGGCGAACCACCTGATCGAACTGTTCTGCAGTTACCAATCCGAGTTCTACTGCGACCTGTTTTAAGGTTTTACCTTCTTTATAGGCAGTCTTGGCCACTTTAGCTGCATTCTCATAACCAATGACTGGATTCAATGCAGTGACCAGCATTAATGAATCATGCAGGAAGTGCTCAATCTTGTCACGGTTAGGCTCGATTCCGACTGCACAGTTATCGTTAAAGCTGTTACATGCATCGCCAAGCAGTTGAATAGACTGCAACAGGTTATAAGCAATCACTGGCATAAAGACATTCAGCTCAAAATTCCCTGATGCACCGGCCACATTAATTGTCGTGTCATTCCCTAAGACTTGGGCAACTACCATAGTCATGGCTTCACTTTGAGTCGGGTTCACCTTACCCGGCATAATACTTGAACCCGGTTCATTTTCAGGAATACTTAATTCACCAAAACCACAACGTGGTCCACTCGCCAACCAGCGAATATCATTGGCAATTTTATTCAGGCTAACGGCTAAAGTCTTTAAAGCACCTGAAGCAAAAACTGCTGCATCACGGCCGGCCAAAGCTTCGAACTTGTTAAGAGCGGTGACAAAAGGCAAGCCTGTTAATTTAGCCAGAGTATCCGCAGCTTTAACAGCATAATCTGGATGTGCATTGAGGCCTGTACCGACGGCGGTTCCGCCTAATGGCAGTTCATATAACCCTTGCAAAGCCTGATACAGTCGAATTAAAGCATGATCCAGTTGAGAGACATATCCACTGAATTCCTGACCTAAAGTTAAAGGTGTGGCATCCTGAAGATGGGTACGACCGATTTTTACAATCTCGGTAAATTCCTGAGATTTGGCATGCAAGGTATCACGTAAACGTGTCACTGCCGG
Organism: Acinetobacter sp. YH12249; assembly: GCF_013417475.1. Classification (NCBI taxonomy): domain Bacteria; kingdom Pseudomonadati; phylum Pseudomonadota; class Gammaproteobacteria; order Moraxellales; family Moraxellaceae; genus Acinetobacter; species Acinetobacter sp. YH12249. Next base: position 12,547 of record NZ_VPDX01000019.1, read on the forward strand.
TATTAGCAGTTCATTGATCTGTAAGCTAGCTGCTACATGAATCGCAGTCGGAAAAGAGTCATTGGTCGATTGAGCGCGGTTGACATGATCATTTGGATGCACAGGCTTTTGTGCACCTAAAGGATTACCCAGCTTCTGGTTAGCAATATTGGCAATCACTTCATTACAGTTCATGTTACTTTGCGTGCCCGAACCGGTTTGCCATACCACTAGCGGGAACTGGCTATCCCATTGACCGCTGATCACTTCATCCGCAGCACCGATGATATAGGTCGATAACTCATGAGGAATCTGGTTTAACTCGGCATTGGTGATCGCAGCTGCTTTCTTGACCAAGCCCATGGCACGAATCATGGCGCGTGGCAAATGCTCATTGCCAATCTTGAAGTTCTGTAGACTACGCTGAGTTTGTGCGCCCCAAAGTGCTTCACTCGGTACAGCGACTTCTCCCATCGTGTCATGTTCAATACGTGTTTGCATGCTCAACCTCAATTGTTATTCCATGTTTTACTCATTTAGACAGCAGCTTCAATGCTGTACTCTATTCATCTTAATGAGTTTGATTAATTTTGCAAATGATAATTATTATCAATAATTAACTTATAGGATTCTTAATCACTGCCCTCTTAACGTATTCTGATAGAACAGCCATTCATCCTCTAACATTTTCCTTAAGGTATAGCGTGGCTGCCAATGTAACAACTGTTGGGCTTTATCCGTATTAGCACCCAGTTGATCCATTTCAGCATGCGGATATGGCAAAGCATCTACTGTAGGAACAGCGGATTGGGTGACTTCTGCAACCTGATCCAGCAAAGTCTGCATTGAGATCAGCTCTCCAGCGATATTAAAGGCTTCGCAAGTCCATTGTTGCTGTTGAGACAGCCAATGTAGCGACTTGAATACCGCATCACAGACATCCATCACATGTAGAAAACTACGTTCTACTGTATAGTCTTCGGTCTTGGCCTGACGGCGCAATTCCAGATATTCACGCTGCTTCGCACCCACCTGCATGGCCAGAGGCACAATATTCTTTGGTAAAGGTGGCACCCATTCACCTAAAATGCCATTTTCAAAAGCACCCGCGACATTGGAAAGACGTAACATCGCAATACGCCATTCATTATCCGTCTTGGCAGTATCCCGGATGATTTCTTCCACCATCTGCTGTGATTTAATATAAGGATTTGGATAAGTGTAATTGAAAGCCTGATCTTCTTTTAAATCCGTTCCGGAATGGCCATATACAGCCAATGAAGACAAATGCACCAGATTGCGTACTCCAGTACGCTGCATGGCACGCATCAAGCTCATGATACAGCTGACATTATCATTATAATATTCAAGTGGTTTTAAAACTGATTCTTCTAATGATTTAAAGCTGGCAGTATGAATGACAGCCTGTACTGAATTCTGTTCAAAAACTTTATTTAATGCTGGAGTGTTACGGATATCAATTTTGACAAAAGGCACATAGCGGCCGGAAATAAATTCAAGGCGTTCTAAGGTCTGTAGACTGGCATTGGCCAGATTATCGACCACAATGACCTCTAGTCCTTGTGCCATCAGACTTAAAGCAATATGTGAGCCTAAAAAGCCTAAACCACCCGTCACTAAAATCATTGTTTATTAACTCCGCTTTAGAATCAGTATTTTAAATTGATATGGTGTTTATTTGGTGCTTTCTCCGACTTATCCACAGGATCAAAAACGCAAAAACCGACCCAAAATTTCTTCTGAGCCGGCTAATCTGCTCAATAAGTATATTTTATTTTACAGGTCGAACAAAAGTTGATTGTTATGTAATGTATGGAATTCATGACAATGAATTAAGCCTCATCTTGAGAGCTTTTATTAAATTATAATCTTCAGTTATAAAACTAAAAGGTAAGAGTATGAGCTACAACTATCCTCACTATATAAAGAAGAATGGAAGATATTTGGCCTACCGAATCCAGACTGATGAGTATGATTTCTTGGAAGTGTCAGACGTTGATGCTATGTATTCTGCTGGCTGGTATTGGGATAAGGATTTTGAGAAAGCTAAGCAGTTCTACAGTAAGTATGAAGCGGAGAAGTTTTTGAGGGATAAACGTGGGGAATTTTGGGAAGGCGTGGAGATAACAAGACAATGAGAGCATGGACCTACTTTTATGTAGAGCATACGATAAAGAATGGGTAGATTTTTAGGACGGAAGCCGGATGGGCTTAAATTTGAAGAGTAATTATGTGTTTTTAATTGGGGTGAAAAGTTGAAAAGAATCAATCCATTGGCTTTAAGTGTCATTGGTGGAATATTTATATTGGCTATAGTTTACATTTTATTCTGGGTTTTATTACTATGTCTTGAGTCACCCAATGCTGCAAAAGAAGCTATAAATATTTTAGGCAGTTACTTTGGTGGGGTTGCAACACTATGGGCTGCTTTTATTGCAGCTTATTTATTTAATGATTGGAAGGATCAGCATAATAAAGGGATAGATGCTCAACTTTGCATGAAGGTTATGGATTCAGTTTATGATTGCGACTTAAACCTCCTTAGAATTAATACCTTCATGGTGGATTATTTGTCAACACCTCATAAAATTTCTTATCAGCAGGAGTTGAATATTAATCTAAAACAACTAAGGGATATTATAAATATTATGGCTTCATCTTTATGCATACTGGGTCATATAATACCAGAAGATGATTACAATCAAGAATTTTTACCCAACCTGCAAAGTGTTATTGATGATTTAGAAGAATATTATAAGGCAATAAATACCACGTTTAGGGGACTCAACACTCCTATGCCTATTGAGTTTATTCAAAGCTACAACACATTATGTGAAGGTAGTAGGATTAAGTATAGATCCGTAATTGAAAAATTACGCCGGTACTATAAGGCTTAACTCTCAAATCACCTCAATACATATTCTTTCATTCACATTCGTCGTAATCGAATGAGCTGTGTAGCCTAGTAGGATGCACAGCGTTAAAAAACTTAAATAAAGCTACTTTTACTTAAATTACAGCCAGTTAGTTTAAAAAAATATGGAATATACAGTAAATTTATTTGAATATTAATATTTTATGAGTATATTGCATTTACGAAATTATCATCAGATTTGAATATATGGCAATGAATATAAAAAATTTTTTACTATTAGGGATATTGGGATTTTTAACTGGATGTCAGGTTGTAGAAACTGCAGATGATAAAAAATCTGTTTCTATGCTACCACTGTATATTCCTAAAGAAGCGCGTTATTTAAATACTCCATCGAATGCACCCACCTCTGAAAAGTTGACGGCATATACAAATCAACTTGTTAGCCAAGAGCAAAAATATGCAACGATAAAAACTATTCCTTATACATTTTTTCAGGGTTCTGGCTCCCTTAGTGCGTACCCATATACCGTTTATACCTTTGATGGAAAACGCGTAAGATTTGTTGAGAATTCAATCATCAGCCCTTCTACTACAATGACTCGATTTGATTACTCGCAAGCAAAATTAAAACTACCGGTTGGTCAACATGACATTGTTTTTGTTAGCGGAATAGGTAACCATAGTTATTTCACTGAAATTAAAAATATAACCTTGGAAGAAAATAAAGATTATGTGATTGGTGTTGATCGTATTCCAGGCAGCAAGCCAAGAGTATTTATTGCTGAATATGAAGTAGATTCAAGATTTAAATCAAACGATCCAGACTCTATTGTAATTAAAAAACGAATTGTTGAAGATGTTGAGCATGCAAATCTCAAAAGTGTCAAAGTATATTAAAGAAACAGCTACTTTCGGATTATTGGCATCCTTAGTCCTATTACAGGGCTGCGTAAAAATGATCTTGCCGACTTCTGAAAGTGAATTAATCTCTAAGTCAATTGGCAAAGGTGGGTCAGTAGATGTTCCATTGGGATATGTAGATGCTTATGCGAATTTAAAGCAAGCGTATTTAAGATGTGAGCAGGTAAAAACTGCGAATTCATATGTATTAGTTGATGCAAATTTAGATCGGGAAAAAAATCTTGCCATTTTTTTTGGTAAAGCACCTTATGGCACCTATCTGTTTAAAACAACTATCACGCCGTCTGATGCTAACAATTCTAAGCTTACTCTTCATTTGATGAAAGCTCAGCTATTAACAGAAAAAGCCAATCAAAATTTACTTCAAAAGCGTTTGGAGCGAGATAGACTACGTGCTTTAGGCCAAGACACTAAATGCAATAAAGATTAATTTTTCAAGCCAAGCATTATATTAAAGTTTTAAAAAAGCTGTGAACCCTAGGGTTGCACAGCAGTAAAATCTTAATTGCACCTTTCATAATCAATCAGCACTTTGGCCACAGCTTTTGCTGCAATCCAATAACGTGCCTGGTATGCTGCAAGCTCAGCTTCATTCGAAATAAAACCAAGCTCCACAATCAAACCGCCAGCATTCACGTACGCCAAGCGGCCACGTGCTGACTTAGATTGGTCAATCCAGCCATTATCGCCACGTAATCGGCTGCCCAATGCAGTTGCTACAGCTGCAGATAGATCCTGTGCCAATTTCTTATCTTTTGGCAAGGCAATTGTCTCTACTCCATTCGCTTGTCTCGAAGTCGCAGCATTCATATGGAATTCAACCGCAACACTAGATCCTTTGATCAACTTGATGGCCGATGAAAGCGGATCATTCTGTGATCCGGTACCATCATTTTTGACCTGAATGCCTGCCTCACGTAAATAAAAAGAAACCGCATTCCTGAAATTAGTCACCAAATCAGCTTCTTTAATTTTGCCATTCACTGCACCAGGATCAGAATTGCTATGTCCTGCCGTGATAGTGGCAAAACCTAAAGATTGCGATAGATTTGGCTGAGCCTTTTTACGGCCAATCAGCACCGCCAAGAACATCAAGCCCAATGAAGCAATCGTTTGATACGGTTCAGGCAAGACATTGGCGTTATACACTTCCTGCAAAACTAAATGTACGCAGGATAAAAAAAGCGCCATATAGGCGCCGTATTTTACTGAGTCAAACTTCCAAACACTTTCATTAATTAATTTCATCTTATCTCTCTTCACTGTTTGTTTTTTTGTTGATCAATCTGGTTCCGCATTGCTGCCAGGTCTGTATCCATGCGGATCTGCTTTGATTCGATAATGGCTAATTTTTGATTTAGTCCTGCATTTTCTTTAGCAAGTGCTGTGCTCCCTTGAACTATCCATGAACCAAAGGCAATGAGTAGCCCAATAGCAGTTCCACCTAGGGCTTTCGCAAAGGTGAGCCCTCCTTTAGCCTGGTTCATATCCGCCTGAAGCAGATCAATATCCCGTCGGTTTGCCACAGCTTGTGACTGGTAATATTCATTCCGTTCAGTTAAGCGAATGACGTTGTTGTTTAATTCACCCATTTCCAAGCGCAGTTGATCTAATTTTTTCTCAACTCGCACCCCATACGTTTCACTGTCAGGCATACTCCCCCCTATTTTTTTGGCAATAAAAAAGCACCTAAAAAAGGTGCTGTCATTTGGTTAAGTTTAGACTTCTATTTCTGAATGCTGACCAGTTGGTGCTGGCCTTAGGATCACCTGGTTTGAAATGAATACTCTGGCACCTAAATTGTAGGCTGTACCAGAGGTGCAAAGTACTGGACCAGATCCACCAGCGATCTGCACCCGATACTCTGGATGCTTCACTGATGTGATGGTGCCAATGTATTCGGCATGGGTTGGATTCAAGAGCTTACGCAATTCAAATAAAGGATTACTCACGGCTGATGCGCTCCACGGTAATGGTTTCATTGACCTTTTCATGTGAGAAGCTGCCTGATACTGAATCAATTACACCCCACCACTGACCATTGAAGGCAATGGTTTTACCAGGTAGCATCTCACCAATTCCCTGGCTAACTGGAATATCAGAGAAAGTGTGCAGTTCTTGAATATTAGCTTTCACCAATGCATTTTTTCCGTAACTGGCACCAGATACCACATTAAATAATGGACCAGTGACTGTTTCCAGTGGCACATCTCCCGAAGTACCGCGCTGCTGTACTTTCAGACTTTCACCACTTCGACTATTCACTACGGTAATAGCATTAAAGTCAGCAATGTATTCATCGTTCTTCTTAATGTTCTGTTGCATCACCAGGCTTTCAGACAAAAGAATATCGTAGTCATCTACGGTCATCGTATCCCAATAGCCTTTCTGGTACCGGGGTAAAATAGTCAGGGTGTTGCCTGCTTTCTGGCTATAGATAAAGCCACCGCCTGAATCAACGACCTGCTTGATTGCATCGATTGGTGCAAGTTCTGCATAGCTCAGGCTTTCAATCGGAACGATCCAGCCCAGTTCATCCATGAGCTTCCAATCTAGAATAGTACCTGCATTAGCCCGATCTAGTTCAGCCTGAACCAGTTGAACAGAAGTACGTTCGTTATCCTGGATAAATGAGCGTGTTGGTCCGTATTTATCTGAGTTCAACGCTGTAACACTTCGACCTGGATAAGTGTATAAAACACTGGCAAAACGTCGGGTTTCTTCTGGATCTTCCAGCAAAATATGATGCTCAAAGCCATTGATGACCAGTTTTAAAATAACCGGCTGCCCATCGATCGGCTGTAGTTTATCTTTCTCGGTATGGGCCACTGTAATGGAGTAGGTCCAGCACCATTGAGACCGGCTGCTACTATAAGTGCCATCCATTACTTTAATTTTCTCACCGGTATCTAATCGCTCGGCTGTTAATGTATTCACGATATACCACCAGTTCTTGTTTGGCAGTGCTGGAATACAGTCATCTGCACCAAAATTTAAAACAACGTTGTGCGAATCAACGTCATGACATAAGCAGATAAAATTTAAATCACCAGTGCCCTCATATTTAGGTATTTCAGGCTTTGGCCAAGGTTGAACCGGATGCTTGCGGTAATGAATCGCTTTAGCTTTATCCCAAGGTAAATCCGACTTGGTGATGATCTCTAGACCCTTGTCCCATTCAAATGAAAAGCACTTTTCAAATTGCTCAGCGACTTCATATGAATAGGTAAATTGCTTACGTCTGCGGATCATTTCCTGCCAGACCGTTTCCCGGTTATGTCGTAGTTTGATCGTTTCCTCATGCAGGTAGCGCTGGTGAATAAAGCGTTTATCGCCATCTTCCCAAATTACATACGCATCAGAACTCAATCCGGTTGCTTGCTCATGTAGCGACCTGATCGCGCGATTTAACGACCCTGCATGCTCATGCCAAATATCCACTTGATTAGAAATTACCAAGCCTTGATCATAAAAAAGAGCCTCATTCGAGACTCTTAATATTGGCTTGGCCCATGGTATTTCTGTGGTACCTAAGGCTGCTATGGCTTTTTGGTAGCGAATGTCAAAACCATAAGACACGCCTACCAGATGATTAATATCGAATAACGCTTCAAATTGGGCATTTAATCCAGTTTGAATGACCGCATCCACTGCACAATACTGATCAATTCTGACGGCAGATAATTCAGCTATAAAACCGGTTTGTAGCTGTACATCTAGCTGTGCAAACTGCCCTGTAACAGCACTAAACTCTGCATTAAAGCCCGTATTAATCTGAGCATCTAATACATCATTGGTATCACTAACTGCATTAAGTTCAGGGATAAATTTTGTATTGATTACTACATCAAGAGAAACAAGGTTTTGACCATCACTGCCGAAGTTAAGATCGGTAGAGCCGGTGACGGGATCTTTAAAGTTAAGGTTTACCTGGTGGCCATCGGGTGGAATATAGTTCGACACATGTCCACCTCATTTATGTTGATGGTCGTAGAATCAGTGAATTCATCATAAGAGTGCTGCCCAGCACTAAATTAGGATTTGCCAGAGTTATGTCAGATCCAACCGCAAAGTCAGCAACTGCTTTCCCTTCACCATTAAATAAACGCGCCCAAACTGCAGTGCCTGATTTTATAACTGTTGCTGCATCTGTCTGATTCAACTCAACGTAATCGGTATGCACTTGTTTGATTGAGGGTTTAGGCAGCGTTAATGTAACCAATCTGGCGCTATTGTTTGCTGCTACCGTTACATTTGTAGGCTTTGCATCATCATAAAAAACAAAGGTAGCGTTTGCGCTACCTTGATCTAAAAAATTTGCCAGTGCCTGTAATTGAGCCAGCCCGGCAGCTAAAGAGGTTTGGATCATTTTGCCACCACTTTATCTGAAATCACTGCGTTGTATTCTTCGTTTGGATCAAAGGCCACTACAAAACATTCTAGCCCAACTGCAATGTTTCTAAAGGCATAAGAACCATCAGCTTTTGATGTAGTTTCCCAAAGCAATTGTCGGTTACTACGCTTAAAAACACAGATAGGCACAGGTGAATAATTAGCACCTACTTTTTTGGTTGTGCCTTTGATTTGACCAAGGCCTTGATCTACATTCAATACCGTAATAATCGGCTTAGGCAAACGAATAAATGCATAGCCCAATTGTGTTAATTTTGCATAATTTGGGCTATATCCGCCATAAAAGACCCTGTATATTTTAATGTTCAATTTTAATTACCTCGACTGGAATCGCCACCCATAAAGCCCCAAACCCATGAAGAACAACGCGATTGCTAAAATCTATATCCATAACAATTGATGGGGATTGGTTTTGTGCCATAGAGGGGGTTTCACCACTATTTGCGCTAAACCCAGATGTAAACACTCCACCAATTAAGCAACCTAAAAACTGGTTTGTGCCTTTATGGAATAACTGAATTGGTCGTGCAACTGTGGTATTAAATACGTCCACTGTGTTGGGCAAAAAAGATGAGTTTGCTTGAGGTGAATAAACTTCATTTCCCGATGATGTTGCTACATCAACTCGCACTGGATAAACCCCAATGAGAGCGGCGAAACTCCTTGTTTGAGATTGTGCGGTAGTGGTACTAGCTCCATTATTCTGAGCGAAAAGCACCGGGTATTTTAAAACATCATAATTAAGCGTCATTGCAGGAACCACCCCAACTGCCGCCCTGTTACCACCGGCACTCCCAGACATAATATTGTATGAAAAAACGATATGATATTTACTACCAACCACCAACCCATTACCAAATGTTGAATACCCTTGGCTATAAGTGTAGTTATTAAATGTTGCTGCGGTAGATTCACTAAAATCCCATCGAATATTGGAGGTTGCTTCTGCCACCGTGGCGCATGTTGCGAGATCTTGTAGACAATTAGGGTCAGTGATGTGTCCTAAATTGAGATCCACTGTTCTCCCTATCCCAACAGCCATACAATTACGGTTACCCGAAGTGGTCGCATTTTGAAAGCATAATCGTGCATACATATCCGTATCATCGATATGTTTGAACTTATAAATCTGAATATGATTTAACTCATAAACCAAATCCCAACCAAGCGAAGCAACCTTGGTTGTAAAATTGCCTGCGATTGAAGCTGGTGCACCATCAATCGTCATCGTAACTGTATTTGCAGTCACACTATCAATGACAAATTCACCACCATTGATACCTAAAATCTCAGGAGCACTGACTTTTAGAACACGATCCGCCACATAGCCATGCGTGCCACCATAAGTAAGTGTGACCTGATTGCCTGCCACGGCCACGCTTGAAACAGTCTGCTCGTTATACCCCAGTGCCAACATTTTCTTAAAACGATCTGGAAATAGGTTTTTAGACCCCGCACAAAAGTCCAAACCTACATCAGAAAAATCAAATAATTTAGTCTGTGTCTGTTTCATTGCCATTTTCATTCACCCATAAAAAAAGACCGCATAAGCGGTCATATTTGATTTAACTTTTAAACCACGCGGTCAATGTCACCACGCAGCATGATCTGGAATTGATCTGACATGACAGTTGGCTCAGATTGCTTCACTGTACGAATCACCCAAACTGGGAAGTTTGCAGCTACAGTGTTAAAGCGCAGCACGTTACCGTTTGCCCAACCTGCACCCCAACCTTCCTTTTTCACTGTAAAGTAAGGCAAGCCAGTCACGGGGTTAATCGGTGCAAAATCGACATTCACACCACCCGTGCCGATCTGCCCCGAATATTCACCAACACAACGGAAATTGGTATTGTCTGTGAAAGTTAAAGCCCATCGTTCCTGAATCGCACCTTTGTTGGTCACAGTAATTGGATATAGCGCATCGTTATAGTTAGCTGAAATGCCACTACCTGTTGCTTCATCTGCCCAAGCGCCATTCCATGAACCTTGTACGAACTTTCTGGTATAACGCGCCTGCATATCGCCAATCACCAGCGCCGATCCGACAATGGTATCCACTGCATCATAGTTATGCGTTAAAGGCTTGGTGAATGTTAGCTGGCCATTGATCTGCACATCACGAATCAGACCCATATCCTGATAGCGATATTTCACTGTCAGTGGTGCAACCAGATTGCCTAGTGCGAAGTCACCGCCCAATGTCAAACGACCATAATCATAATCAATAGTGTAGAGATCAAACGGTACTTTTGTGCCATTGGCATCTTCCAATTCTGCCCATGAGATCCGCTGATCATTCAGGTCATATGTGGTACCTGCAATCGCACTTGACAATTCCTGAGACTTGCTTGAGCTGACAATACCAATACCACCCACCCGGAAAATTGGTACCCGACCATCAATCGGTAAGCGTGTAGCAGACAGACCCAATATTTCAGAATCCAGAGGAATATAGGTATACGCGACTGCGTTATAACGCACCGATGAAGCATCTACCCAGACTGGAACATTGATAAAGGTATCTGCCCCTTCCTGATATTCTAATAGTGGGTCATACCAGTCGTTTGCCTCAATATCCGCACGGTTGGCTTCGGTGATTTTGGTTTTGGTATAAAAATAAATCGTGACAAAACCATTATCCCAATTGACCTGACCATGGGCCAGCTGCGTTTCAATCACCCCGTTTTCATCTGCAGTTAGTGTTATTTGACCATACTCAATCGTTCCGACAACTACTGTAAGTGATTGCGGACGAATTGGCATAATAGGTGTTCTGAAGCTGATTTTATTGATTGGCAGCAGATCAGTTGTTGTGGTTAATGACTCAAGAACAATGGTGTTGTCCGCATTTGGTGTCCAGGAATCTATTTCAACAATTCCGGTGCCATACTGAATGACACCAGACTGAATACCGCTGTTATTGGCCGGATTCACATTGCGATATAGCAAGCCAGTGCGATCCAGGAAGGTATCAGCACCCACCTTAAATCGGACTGAGCCTGTCAAAATCTGCTCATCAAAGCCAGAGGATAAATCCAGTTTGAGCTTATTGGCCGTCACCATATGGGTTGCCGAGTTCGATCCTGATGTATCACGATATTTAATCTGAACATCTACAGCACCAAAGGCTTTCAGTTCAACCTGTTCACCAGAAATACTGGATGTTTGTGGAGAATAAAAAGACATATTTCCTCGCTAGGCAGCCGCATAGGTAGCCATAGGTGTAAAGGTTTGCACAAATCTGCTCGCTGTACTTTTTGGTGTGACTTCAACTGCGCCAGTGGCATAGATAATGGTGCCTTGCACTTGACCGCGGCTATTCACCAGATTACCCATAGTTGCATTCACCGGCACATCTGTCAGAGTTACAGACCCTGCAATCCCCTCACTGCTTTGAAGTGGAATTTTTAACTCAACACTATTTGGCTGAATTGCTGGTCCTGTACCAATGGTAAAGGTCAGCTTTTGATTTGCAGGGGTAACATCCATCTTGGTTTGTTCAAGTGAAGTGCCGTAGTTATAGATCACTGAAAAGACTGTGCCTTTCTGTGGCAACTTATTCGGAATGATTTTGCCAATCCCGGTGGCATAATTAATTTCGCCGGTGGCATCACCGGTAAATTTGCCCTGGGCATTGGAGGTTGCTGTTTTCTCTTCACCTTCAAGCATCCAGTTAATCGTGATACCCGGCAATACACCTGGTCGACCTAAATCGAAATCAAATGCTGCTTTATCTACATTCAGATTTGACCGTACAAAGGTAACGATTGGTGTTCCCCAATTCAGCAGAATCGGTGTATCCACATCCGGCAGTGCGCCAGTGGTTAGTAACCAGGAACCAGTTTCGTAATTGATCATCCCTGAACCAAAAGATGGACTGGCAGCTTTTAACTGCCCCGAGCCATCATCTTTAAGTTCATAGAATTTTCCCTGGCTCATGTATGAGATTGATAAAGCACCCGGAGCTGGAATTGGAATAATCACCCCAGTCCAGTTGTTGCTTTGATTATTCTGAGTTACCGGAATGGCATGGCTCTGGTAGTACTGATTTGGTGCTACCGCAGGTTTGAATGTGATATTCAGATTCATGGTTCCAGTTGGAGCGGCTGCTGTCCACTGAATTAGTCCACGTTGATAATCAATCGTGCCAACTTGTGTGCCTTGAGTATTCTTGAGCAAGCCACCTTGATCTGTAATCTGCTGACCTTGCAAAGTAAAAGATATACTGGAAGGAATCACAGCTGATCCGATATACAGATTCTGACTGACACTAATTGCCATGTTTGGATAACTGGCTGTAATGGTGCCTTCGTTACCTGCTACCAACACCACACTTTCACCTGCAGCATTGACATCAATAATTGGGGTCTCTGTCTGAGCGGAGGGAATCAGCTGAGCAAAGATGCTTTTGGCATTGACTGTGAATTCTCCAACGTTTGCATCAGATGCCAGTGCTGTAGATGAATAATACAGCCCGGTATCCGCAACAATCGTATCGCGGATGATGGTTTTGGATACTGCGTTACCCTGATACCACTGACGAGCTGAAAGACCCACAAAGTCGATCTCAAGCGGATCATTTAGCGAGTAAGTAGCAACTTTGTACTCGACACTCTTGTTATCTACCACCATTACAGCAGTTCGTGTTTCAACTTTAGTAATACGTACATACTGCTCACGCTCTAAAGCTTTACCTTCATCACTGATCAGGACAATGGTGTCACCTACTGAAGATTCCACTTCCTGAGGAAACATAGCCACCTGCAGTGATGACATACCTTTCCAGTGGGTATCCAGTGGTGTACCTGCGATCTGACCGCCTTTGGCTAGATAGTTTTCCACCCGGTTCTGGGCAGACTGGCGTTCATCGGTCCAGTTTTTGGTGCTGAATAGCAGTGCAGATACGTTTGGATCCTCTGGTAGCTCAGATACAAAAACCGTTGCACCCATTAATAGATCAGTGTCTTCAGTAGTAACTGCCGGAAAGATCTTGCGCATAGATACATCGCCCATGGTGCGATCCATTTCCGACACATCATTGAACAGGTTATTACTAATGCCATCCTGCACTACAACACCAGAATATTTACCACCGCCATCCGAGTTATCAGTCAAGCGTTCAGACTTGTAAATTACTAAATCCTTAGTTTCAATCGCCATCGTTTAACTCCGTAAAGCGTAATGTCACGTTGTAATAATCATCCAGTGATACAGCTGGAATTCCTTTTACCGGTGCGGCTTCTAAAGCGCCGTCCTGGTGATTAAATTTGACTATGAATTCTCGGTTGTCATGAGGCTGCTCAAACTTCAGTTTGAAATTCTCTTCCTGTAATTTTGACCATTCAAGAACAGTCCGTAATTCACGTAGCTTGATCCAGCCCATTTCCTGATCTGCCGGCTGCAAGGTAATTGGCCGACCTGATTTCTTTTTGCCTTCCTGAATATGCAAAGTGCCATCCATGGCATAGGATTGAGTCTGCTCAATGGCTTTCCATGAGAATTCATCAGACCATAAAAAACCGTCCTCTAATGGGACGGTCTCTGATGTTGCTAAGCGAATAAGTTTCATGTTGATTTCGCCTGTACTTTTAATTGATTAACAAGTTCATTCATTAGGGATTCCTGACCTGCTGGGCCTGTGAATTTCATTTGCTTGCCATTGAAGTCGAAGTTATAGGTAACCTCTTTGCTTGGCTGGCTTGAATTGCTAACCGAAGGTGAAGAAGGAATTGACGGCGCATAGTCACTCAAACTACTGGAACCAGTTGAAGCGACATTGATACTGCGGAGCAATTCATTAATCTTATTGGTACCATGCTGAGTGGTTGTTCCATTGGCTGCAGCTCGATCAAATTCAGCATTGATCAATGCTTTCATTGCCACGCTGCTTTCCTTTCCAAGACCTTCAGCTTTAGCATCACGATCAGCGGCCATAGCCTTGGACCAGATGGTAGAAGCCAATTTCTCAGCTTCTTTATCGTCATAGCCTTTGCTTTTCAGCTGTGAAATCACATCAGACTTGGTGTAAGAATCGTATTCGTAGATTCCTTTACTCAATGCCTCGCCTTGGCGCTTCATTTCCTTATTAAAATCACTCTTGGCTTTAGAAACTGCATCTGCCCAGGCTTCGGTAGAAGATTTGGCTTCTTCACGTGCAATTTGCCCTGCATGGCGAAAACCATCACTGATTCCATAAGCAGAGTCTCTGACACGGTGATTGGCTTTTTCCCAGTCGTCCGCTGATTTGACAGCTGTTTTACCCGTCTCATCAACCTGAACTTCTAAATCCAAAGCTAAGGCTTGAGATCGAATAAATCCATCAACCACACCACCATTAGCCTGAACAGCTACATCAGCATATTTTTTAAATGCCTGTTGAAGTTGATCAGTTGAAGCCTCTCCACTCTTAAGCAAGACCTCATACGCCATTTTGTATTCAGCAGCAATAAGTTTTGCTTCATCACGTGATCGCAAACCAAATACAGAAAATGCTTCATTGACGGAGTTAACACCAGCAGTCATCTCATCAAGTTGGCGATTAATATTAAATGCCTGAACTTCAACTTGATGTAGCAGCCCATTTGTTACAGTTTCACCAAGTTCACTCTTGAGGCTATTAATGTGACTGCGAATAGCATTCAATTGCTGAATGGTCTCAGCACCATCTACGGCTTTTGTGATTGATTGGTTTAAAACAAGTGCTGTATCAAGACCCTGTCTCTTTAGCTCATCAAGATTCCCAATAATGACCTGAATATCATTAACGAGTGATCTTGATGCAGCCGACCCCTTTCCTTGAAGTTGTTCAAAGCTAAAACCTGTTCGCTCAACAGCCAAAATCATGGCTTGCTCAGCAATAAGCACCATCTTTTGAGCTTCAAATGAGGTTCCTGCGAAAGCTGCTTTTGCATTAGTAGCAAACACAACCAGATCTTCGCTAGACATGGCCTCTTTTAGAGACTTTTTAAGGCTTTCCGATGAGATCTTTCCCTATTGTTCAAGCAAAAATAGGGCCGTCACTGAATCATTGATACTTTTGGTTGACTCAAAAACTAATGAATCCTGAAGCTTTTCCAATGCTTCAACGGCAGATTCACCTTTCTTGATCAACTCATCAAAAGCTGTAATAAGCTTTTTTGACTCTTCTGTTAGTTGATAAGTTTTATCTCTAGCCTTTTCTGCAGCGGCTGCCTGTTCTGCCTTAATTTCGGCTGCAACTTTGGCTTGTGCTGCCTCAAGAAGTTGTTGCTTCTCAAGTTTCTCAATAGCCTCACCATAACCCATGGCTTTAGCAGCTGCTTCACCCATCCACTCACCAAGCGGAGTAAGCATGCCGACTGTTGCTGCACCCATCACACCAAGCGAGGTAATAGCAATACCTAATGTAACTAGACGACCTACCAAGCCCATCAAGCTTGTACCGGCAGAAGCGGTCGCTGTAGCTGTTGATGTTGCTAACTGCCCTTTAGCCACTGCTGTGGCTCTAGTTGCGTTAGCGTTAGCTATTTGCGCCTGTGTATTGGCTACAACCGAAGTTGTTTCTTGGGTAATGGCTAATGATGCAGCCTTAACGCTATTCGCTTTATCCAAGAACATTAGACCGATGTTTAAAGCTTTGTAAGCCACAAATGCCTGACCAGCCAGCATTAATGTAGAAACAATAGTATCTAGGTTTTCAGCAACAAATTTAATTGCCTCTGCAACTTTTGCACTTGCACCAGTTGCTGCATCAGCCTCACCAATGTAGATAGTCCAAGCTGTTTTTAAGTTTTCAATAGATGCGCCAATGGTTGTAGGGAACTTATTAAATTCTTCAGTAATTTTCTCGGACTGACTTAATAAAGCCTTGGTTACCACATCAGTAGTAAGCTTACCTTCTCCTGCCATTTCTCGCAGTTTGCCAGTGGTTACATCCAAACCGTCTGCCAATGCTTGAGCCAAACGTGGTGACTGCTCCATCATGGAGTTGAATTCATCACCGCGAAGTACACCAGAACCTAATGCTTGGTTTAACTGGGTAATTGCTGCTTCATTAGATGCAGCAGATCCACCTCCAACCTGAATAGCTTTGTTAATTGTTTCTGTTAATGCCAATGCCTGTTCTTGAGGCCACTTCATCTCTTGGCCAATCTTGGTTAGGCGGCTAAACAGATCCCCAGTTGCTGTTAAATTTGAGTTGGTTGCTATAGAGACATTTTTAACATCATCCATGGCTTTTTGAAGGTTGCCATGATCTCCAATCGCAATACTGATACGGCCAGAAAGGTTCTTATACTCATCAGCAGTTTGAGCAATTTCAGCAGCGGTAGCGCCAATTCCAAGTGCTGCAAGCGCACCTGTTATTGCATTGAATCCAGTTTTTAGACCTTGCAACTCTCCAGATACTGCTTTTGAAGCACTTTCCGTTTCTTTTAATTCTTGCTGAGCACCTTCAAGAGAGTTATCTAATTGCTTAACCTGACCCGTAGTCTCTACGGTTTCATCACCTAGCTGACTTAATTCAACTTCAAGATTATGTACCCGCTGACTCGCTTCATTGAAGCTATCAAGGGAGACACCTTCTGTGGCATTAGAAAGTTTTAATAGTTCATCCTTCGCTTCTTGAAGCTGTTTTTTAAGCTCAGGAATGCTTTTAGTATCATCAAACTTTGCAGTGGTCGTAATAGCTTGGTCGGCAGCGGTCTTATATGCTTCAAGCGCTACTGTTGATTGTTTAACGCCCTGCTCTAGCTCACGTACTTCACGCTGCGCACGATCAATATCTTCAGGTGTAGCATTAGTAGCAGCAAGATAATTAAGATGTAATTTAGCTTGTTTTAAGTCATCTTGAAGACTTTGAAGTGCTCGTTCTCCATAGTCACCTAATTGCTTTAAGTTATCAGCACTAACCGTTGCATCATCTCCAAGAGAATCTAATGCTTTTGCGGCAGTATATAGTTCAGTTACTAATTGACTGACTTTTTGCTTTGTTTCTGAAGGTACAAGATTGCCTAAAGCTTCAGATGTTTTTTTAGTTTCTTTTTCAAAGCTGGCGGTTCCAGCAGAAACAGCTTGCTGCAAGTCATTAAATGCCTTTTGAGCATCCTTAACATTAGAAACCAGCCCCTTTGATTCCCCTTCCAGAATCAGCTTAAAAGTTAAGTTTTTACCAGACATGCTGACCTCTAAATTTTAGGCAATAAAAAACCCGCCGAAGCGGGTTAATGTAGGTATTTAAAAGCACATGTTAGTGCCTTAACTTATCCACAAGACTTAGACCATAGAGCGTCCATTACTTGAGGAGTAAAAACAGAATTTTTTGAGTCACTTTCAATCATGACCGCATCATTTGCCGGATCGTAAATATAACGAAAGTAGCCAACATAACCGCCCATGCGGTTTTTAGAATTTACTTCACCACAGTTACCCTTTTGATTTCTAAATTTCGCTGAATCCGAGTCAATTAATTGTTCTTTGACTTTCTGAGCAGCTAATTCAATTTGAGCTTGTTGTTTATCTTGCTCTGCCTTTTGTACAGCTTCATTCTCTCTGATGCGGTCTAATTCTGCTTGGGCCTTTTGTTCTGCGGCTGATTTAGCCGCATTAGAAGCATCAATTTTTTCCCGCTCTAATTTTTGCTGGTGAGCAATCTCGGCTTGTTTTAGTCTTTCGGCTGATGCCTTGTTGCTTTGGTGCATAAAATAAAACATACCGGATGCCAAAACTAAAAGACCAATGATTAAGTATTTCATTCGGCATCCCTCTTAAATATTACGCCATAAGATTTTTACAATTCTGTCGCGACATAAAATAATAGTGTATTCCTGCAAATCCACTTCTTTTACATACTCAGTAGCTGCACAATATAGTTTGCCATCATCAAGCACATAGTGTCTTGGACCTCTAACTTCCAATTTATCTTTTAGAGATTGATGACTATCACCAATTCGTACCAGATCCCCTGATGGGGTTCGGATACTGGTGGTTGTTCTCTCAGCAAAAGCAAACCCCGACACTAAACACAAAGCTAATAATAAATATTTCACATTTCACCCCTAAATTATTATTTTCCCATCATAACTTTAGGGTGATGCGTGATCAATCAGAAACCATTTCTTTCTTGAATGATTCAAAGCCTTTTTTGTCGGATTGGGCTGCACGTGCAGCAATAGCAGAGTTAAAAATTCCCTGCTTGTACATCTTGTTTGCCGCCTTAACATAGCCCTGGAATGCGCCGTAGGTCATCTCCATGATCTCGCTATGCTGATGGCCCATTGATACCAGAAACTGGAATGAATCAAACCAGGTGGAGTCATCTTTCTTTTTAATGCCATGTTTAGGCTTTTCGTATTTGAAGTAAGCCTGATTGACTAGAAGTACAGCTTTAAGCAACTCCTTGAAGGTTTGCTCATCTGAAGTTAGATCAAAGATAGCTTTCTGGTTCAGGTTGGTCACACAGGCAATAGTTAATATGACCTGCACACCATGAGTCCTGAATAGTTCTGTCAAAATCTCATCTGAATGATCTTTATCTTTGATGAAGTTTTTCAACACTTCAGCATGCTTTAGCCATTGATCAAAGTCTTTCATCTGGATCTGGCGAACTTCGATATCCTTAAGCTTAATGCTGCGATTTGTTGCTAAGAAAAAATCATTCATGATGGGGTCTCGAGATAATTTTAGGCATTAAAAAAGCACCCGGAGGTGCTTTTCTTTTAACTTTAATAAAGGCTGAATTCTATAAAGCCCAATTACGACCTTGCCCCATCTCATAAACGATGAGAATTAAGGCTACTATCATTAGAACGACAACAACGATTTCGGCTTTGGTCAGCATTTTCGGAGCTCCACTTTTCATCATTCATATGATAAGCAAAGCATACAATTAATAACATAAAGATTACAAAAAAATTATTGGATGTTACAAAGATTTAGAAGTTAGGGAAGTTTCTTTAGAGTGTAACTACCTACTGAAGCATTCAAACATTTCGTTAAGCAACTCAACAAAAAGTTTCAACCGAAAAGCATTCTTACGCAAACCTAGAAACCTATAACTTTAGACCTGAATATCTTACATATCCCGACATAGCTGATACATCCGTGATTTAAATCATTCTCTACACTGAAATTAAGTCTTAGAAACGTAGAGGAAATTCAATTGAAAAAGTATTCGAAAATTCTAATCTTAGCTTTAATGGGATTTACTGGTACCGTGGCTATCGCAGCTGACTCGATTCCAATAGAAGCCACTGCCGCAGCTGAAGCACAACAGGTTGCTTTAGAGTATCGAAATAAAAAAGATCAAAAATCTGAATCATCTGGTGAATAAAAGAAAGCCCTTAATTAAAGGGCTTTTTAATTACTTCCAGCTTGGCGTACAACCATTCTTCCATGACAACTCAAATTGCTTTTGATCCGTCTGATTTTCTACAAGTACTATATCCTTTGAAAGCACAATAAAACGCTGGAAGGGAACATAATCACTATCTGCTTCTTTATAGCTTACCTCTCCACACTCGCTTATTTGATTGCGGAACTTTGCCGAATCAGGGTTGGGAATGAATTTTTTTGTAGCTTCTTTTGCAAATTCAAGCTGTTCCTTTTTGCTTGTTTCTAAATCAAGATGCTGACCGTTAGATTCCTTGTGTCCACACCCAGCTAAAATCACAATAAAAAAGAATAAGCTTAAATTTTTCATAATATCCCCATGTATTAAGGGCAGCACTTTACATTAATTTTCAATCTTATCTAAAGCCTAGGGAGAGTGGATTTGTAAAGTTATGTTTTACTATTTTAAGTCTTTTTAAAATTGACCCTATATAGCCAGGTGGAACTTCCACTTATCAAAAAACCGCCCTAAAGGCGGTTCTTAGCTTACTAAATTACTGACATACAAGATAAATAAAAGTAGAAATAATTATTACGGCTAGGATGGAGACAAATATTTCTATTTTAGTCATAGCAGTTTTATTCTCAACGTTAACTGAATATCTTTTATAGCCCTATTGAGCGCTAATTAAACTAACAAAATATTACAAAACATGAGGTATTAAAAAACCACTCCGGAGAGTGGTTATCTACTTGTACTTTTATCAGTGGCGCAGAAGGTCATCAACAATAAAAACTTTCTTATCAATCCTACTTACAACTTCTTCAAGAAGCTTTTCATCATTTGATTCATATTTTATAAGTGTCTCGTCACCTGCACTTTTCACACTTACGTGTACAACGGGTATCTGGTCAATGTTGTCGAAATTTAGTTTATTCATTCTTCTCACCAATGCTTATAATTCTGCCTAAATTATAACATTGATAAAAAGTACAGGCACAAAAAAAGACGCATAGCGCCGTGGAGTTCTTTGTGCCTGCATGAGGTTATTACGCTGCCGGAATCGTCACAACATGGCCATATAAGCCTAATGCCGGATCTGCTTGCTTCGTTACATCAGATAAAGCCTGACCAGAGATTTCATACTGACCAAGTTCTTCATGAATCAGTGGGAAAGTGGTTTCTGGCGACTTCTTGGTACGCCATAAACGTACAGCCATGTGTTTACCATTTGCGGTATTGATGCCCTTGAAGAAAAGCTCATACTCTTTTTCAAAGTCGGATGCCAGAGTGGTATTAGTCACTGCACCAGTGGTGTAGGTGGCTAAGATCGGCATGGTCAGATCTGATACATCATGGAAAACCACAGTACCAAATACAGCATCCAGTGTGTAATTCTCTGGATCAACAGTCTTAGCTGTACCAGTGGTTGAATCCTTGAATGAAACCGTTTTCAGGTTATAACCATCCAGTTTGATTTCTTTACCGGCCACCACAGTACCCAGTGATACATCTGTCGCTGTACTGGTCGCTACGGCGTGATTCATACCAGACAGGATGTATTGAAGGTTTTCTGGATCAGTTTCTTCCAGCGTTCCCGTAAAATTCACTGATGTTGCGTTGATCATGGTGAAGTCAGTAGTACGCTGACCAGATGTTGATTCTTTATGTTCAACGACATCAGCACCTATTTCCAATTCAAAGTCTGGCACGTTACCCAAATGGCGCATTGCACTAGCAACACCATTCACAAGTTCTGACAGGTAAAACTTACCTTGCAGCGAAATATATTCTTTAGCCATTACTTTTCATCCCCTGTAGTTTTCTTGGCTGGAGCAGCTTTAGGTTCAGGTATTTCCTGAATGACACCATCTGCCAGTAATTTTTTGATTTGCGTATCATCCAGCCCACCAACGATGTCATCTTTCTTAAAACGACCTACAGGCTGCAATGCTTTGTATTGTTTTGCCATGACTGGCTCCTAAATGAATTTTTGTGATTCAAAAATAATCGTGATGTATGCAAAGCCTGAACTATACCCATCCCGAACCGAAATCATTTCTAGTGCCGTTCGTGATGCCTGAGGCTGCCAGCCGGAAAGTAATTGAATGACCTTCTCGGTTAACAACCCAGCTTCATCACTCACCGCTCGGCCATCAGTCATCTGAGATTGAGCATTACGGCATGCAACCGTAACCGCCCATTGCTGGCCAATCTGGTTGATGCTTCCACGACCTGCGCTGGCTTTCTTGTCTATACGGACAAAATTGACATGCGCAGATGGCGTGACTTGTGACATCTCGGTGACCATAACTGAATTCAACGGCGTGTAGATCTGCTTGAATTCTGGAATTTCCTTCAGCTTATTTGCGATCTCATCACGTACCGCGAAGAAGGTGCTCATCTATAAAACTCCCGACAATGTCTAAAACCATGACTTCGTCTTCAGCATTCATGCCAAGCTGAGTCCGAGGTGGAATAATGGATTGCTTAACCTTTCGATACTGGCCACCAACTGCAAAGGTGATGTATTGGCCATTCTTAGGTAAGATTGTTGCGCCGTAATGCAGATGGGGTGCATACGCAACATCTGTACCCACCTCCACACCATTTGAAAGAACATTGTGTGTGTAGGAATTCATCAGGCGGCCAGTATCTCGAAGCGTTTCACCACCCTGCATACGTGCACGCCATGAAATCTTCCACGGGTTCCCATCTACATCAGTACCGGTTAAGAATCGATGCTGCACACTATCCACAAGTCCAGCACCAATCTCATCAAACAGCTGGTTCTTCAGTGAATCAAAATTACCCAGTTGCTTAAGCACCGCCTCGATGGGTGAGCTATCAGCTTGGATGGTTATTGCAAAAGCCATAAGCACCTCACTTCAAGCTGGGCATCTGGTCCAAGATAGAATCTCCAAATACACCACCGGTATATGAAGTACCGACTGGCGCTGTTGAAGGTCGTCCTTTAGGTTGATCATCCACGATCTGGTATGTTTCAGGTAACTGAATCTGCAAATGTGCTTTGCTATCAGCAACACGCTTTAAGAATGCGATTGCATCCTCATAACGCTTCCGAGCCTCTTCGATGGGTTGCTGGAAGTAAAGACGATAGCGTGCGATGTCACACGCCATACGCTTTAAGTTACTAGGCACATTGGGAAGTGGCAAAGGATAACGACCACCGATATGACCGTTAATCTCCTCTGTTGCATCCTGAATTGCATCAGTTATTGAAGACTGAGAAGGAAGCATCGCTTTCAGATTTTCAATCTCATCACCAAATCGTGCGACCAAATCTGCTTCAGTCGCATACATAGATCACCTACTTGGTTTCGTCAGCAGGTTTTGAGTCTGCTTTAGGTTTTGCAGCAGGCTTCACCTTTTCCAGTTCAGCCACCTTGGCTTTGAGCTCGGTAACTTCTTGATCGATTTTATCTTTGTAAGCGGTCAAAGTTTTATTGGTTTCCACCAACTCGGCATTAGCCTTTTCCAGTTCAGCCAAGCGTGTACCTGTGCCATCCGCTTTGGGCTCTTCTTTGGCTTTCCCCTCTTCAATAGCCCCAGATGCTAAAAGGGCCTGAAGTTGTTTAGCTTCAAGCCCCTCAATTTCCTGACCTGGACGGAAGTGTCCGATCGATTGTTTTGCAATGTACTTTGGCATTTTGATCTCCTTATACAAATCCACGTCCACCAACTAAACCGTTCTTATTATTAGGAACAGCAAGTGGAGATGATTCAGCTAGTAGTTGAATGCTTGAAGGATTCTTTTCCTGCCATTGGCTTAAATAGAACTCTAGAGCTTGGCCAAATGCTTCAACGTTTTGCAATGCACAGTGAGCAATCCAACCATTAGCATCAGAAACCAGCCCAAAGAAATCTTCTGGAATGAAACGCTCAACACTTCCATTCATGCTGTGTTTAGCATCATAGGTCCAGATTTCCAGGTTATCGATAGTACCGCGGAATTGAGGTTTATCAGACTGATCGAAAGTTGGAGTAAGTGGAACACTCACACCCGCATATGGAGCAATGAACTTTTCCTTAAACTCAGGATCTTTAATCAGCGTGTTATACACTTTTGATGTAGTTAAGGCCATGATTGGCGATGTACCAGCATGCTCAACAGAAAGATCAATCATCGCTTGAATATCTTTGACTGGAGTGGCACCCGCTTGGCCCCATTTGATCAACGGCGTAAAGTTACATGCTGCATTACGTTCATAATCCACTTCATACATCGGGAAGTCTGCAGAAGCAAAAGTGGTTTTACCGTAGAGAAGCACATCACGAGCAATTAATAGCTTTCGGTTTTCGATAGACTGACGCAGATACAATGCTTTTTGAGCCTGATCGATTAACAACAGATCTGCATCTGATAAACGATTTGAACCAGTCGCAATCACACCAAACTGACGTAAGCGTGCGATCAGAGCAGTGTTTTGCACCTCACTTGGCATTACTGTCATCATTGGTTTCAGATAAGCTGGCTTTACGAATTTCACGTTACCAGATTCACCCACTTTAATCTGACGTCCAGCTGCAGTCGGGGTAACAAATGGCGCAAGTGGAGTCGCTGTATTTAGCTCACCAACTGGAACTTCTTTTTTGGTGTATGAAACACGCTGAGGGAAAAAGCGGTCCATTAACCAAGTATCTACCTTTTGAGTAGTATCGGTCAGTAATACCAGCTGTGGAACATCCAGTAATTCCACTGGTGCATTTTGAAATGTAAAAGTTTGACTCATGTCTTAGTTCCCCACAACTTTACGAAGTTCGATTTTGTTTTTTAATGCTTGTGCACGTACTGCATCATATTGAGCAGTAGCCAGAGGTGTTCCATTCACTGTAACTACTGCAATATCAAATGGGCCTTGCACGTAGATCGGCATCTCAAGATTATTAGCCGCATGGTAAGTAGATTGAGCTGCGGTGAAATCCGAAACAGCAATTGCATTCCATTCACCTACTACACCTTCAGTGACAACAGGATGATCAGCAACGTTATCGGCACTCACGTTAAGTAAATCGCCGCGCTTATATGCTGTAGCAGTTTTTACTTTGGCATTTTCTGTACGTACGCCGTCACCGACCACTAGCTGTTTATTTTCAATAGTTCCTGTTACGACTTGGCTCATGATTTAGCTCCTTGTTGCTGTGCTGCTACAAACTGATTAAATGCCTGATCTAAAGCCGAGCCTTGTGGAGCTTGACCACCTTGCCCCGGATTGGCTTGATGAGTGAACAAGTGAGTAAATGCCGGATTTACACTTGGTGTTTGTGTTTGCTGTTGTTGTTCAGCTGGTGTTTGTTGAGTGCCTGCTGCAAACTGTTTGAGTGTTCCTGCCATCAGTTCAAATGCATCATCTGGCATGGCTGCAAACTTTGTTTTTTCTTCAGCGCTGAATTCTTTGCCCAGGTCTTTACCTAATGCAGTGATTTCAGCTTCACGTTTTGCTGCTGCGAATTGTTTGTTTTGTTCAGTCAGAGTATTCACCTGACCTTCCAATTCGGTAATTTTGGCCTGAGCCTTTTCTAATTCGGTCACGTCTGTGTCCTCTGGTTGATTAAATTGTTTTGGAGAGTGACTTGCTGCCACTGCGTTTGTATTGTCATCCGCACCCAAAGCACAGAAAGACACCTCACGAATACGACCACCACGGAAAACCGTGATAGGCCCTTGATGCACTTTTCCATTTACAGTGACTGATGCACCCGCTTGGATTTCTTCGACTGCAGAGGGTTCAATTCGCACTGACATCTGCCATGGAAAGCCATCGTCAGAGTCCTGAGCAACCTGAGTACCAAATTCATTACTCATTAGATCGCCTGAAACTGTTAGGCCGTTCTGGTGATCAATGCTGTGGCTATTGATGGCTCCAGCACGTTGCCGAGTTGAGTGATCCAGTAACGCAGGGATTCGGCCTTTAATTTGCATAGAATCAAGATCAAAGATGATTCGATCCCAATACCAATGATCGGTAATAACTTCACCACTGTATGCAACACCAGAGAAAGTCCGCTTCTTCTTGCCTTCTTCAGCTTGATCGACATTTAAGTTTCCAACTTGGAAGCAATACTGATTCGGCTTATGTTCCTCTTCTTTTGGCATTTTTCATGCTCCATAAAAAAACCGCCCCAAAAAGAGCGGTTTAAATTTCAATTTTTTAGAGTGATTGAATTAACAATTCAAGTTTTTCAATAGCCACGGTCTTTGCACCAAAGTACCCATCAATACTTGCCACAGCACTCAAAGTATTAATAGCCGCCAACTTTGTATCAAAAGCAAGATTTTTAAATCTTTCAGATAGATTTGAAATAGATTCATCACTACCTAAAGCCATACTTCCATTCGATACATCTGGATTTTGGGTTAAAGCATTTGAACCAATATTACGCCCTAATGCATGACAACCACGCTCATCAACCTTTAAGGCACCCATTAGAAATAAACGTAACTGCTGTTCTTCTTCCGCTGTTTCGACGGTTAAAGTGCGAATAAATTTGGGTAGCTCGACACCTTCTTTAACATCAATAGGCATCATGCTGTCGATTCCAGATACACGCATTTTTATTTTCCTCAATAAAAAACCGCCCAGAAGGCGGTCATATTCATTTTTAAATTAGTTTAATAAAGGCTTTAGTGTATAAACCACCAGCCCTTCAACCGTTTCAATCGAAATCACCTCAAAAGACAATCCTATTGGCATAAGAACACCGTCACCTGCATTGAGCATGTTCAAATCGATACCAATACCTTTGGTATTCTCAATCTGAATCACGATGTCACCAGCACTTTCAGCCATCAGCAACGGCGCATTCAACTGGACTGTCTGCCCTACCTGGTAGGCCGCTACTTGATTAAGAGTCACAGCACCCACCACGGTTGAAGCCGTATTGCTTGCCAGAGCCTGAATAGCTGCCATATCGGTACTAAGCCAGCGTTTAAGTACATCATCAGCCAGTGAGCTTGTAGCAGAGTTTAAATAACTGCTTAGTGCTCCATCATTCCCTTGCACATAATCCAGAAAGGTGCGGATCGCACTTGGCCGGATACTTGGGTCTAGTGGAATAACCGTATTAGCCACCGTATCGAACAGGTCCCGAGTTTTATCATCCATTGGAGCAAACAGACTGGTGAGCTTTTTACTCGCCGTCCATTCAGCCCTGATGACTTCCTTCTGCTCGAGGAGATACTCCTTATCTAGACTTGAAGCACTGATCTTTTTATCCACCAGTGATTCAAGTTCACCAAACTGTAATGGATGAGAACTCCAGTCCAAAGCTTCAGCCACTTCTGGCAACTGATCATCTGGCGTAATGCCGTATTTCAATGCCTGCTTCTCAGTCAGAGCAACTACAGTACAGCGACAACGAAAGCCCAACGGCGGGTAATGTGTCAGCCAGAATGGATGATCAATCGGCAATACGATCCGGTTCAAAGCTAAATGACTGGGACGTACCCGACTATCATTGATAGCAGAGTACATCAGGTAAGGTCGTTTAGTCTTATTTCGTTGCTGTTGTTGCCATCGCCCATGACCGTAAGCACCTTGAATATTGGTACGGAATACATTGTCTAGGTAGTGCTTTGGCAGAATGATTTCAGATTCTTCAATCAGCTTCTGAAAATCTTTGAAAGTACCGCCGTCGGCAATGGATTTATTCACAGCCTTAATGACTGTCTCAATCTGCTCAAGACTCGATAGAAAGCTAACCGTGGTTGCCATCTGCCGGGTCTTGAGGTCCATTGAATAGAACTCATCCGGCAGCACGATCTTTTTGCTATGAGCGTACCGAAGCGCCTCAAGAAACGTGACTGGTTGCATAGCTTACTTCCCGTTTTGAGCCGTCACATATCCCAACACATCTGCAGCATATAAAGCCTGATCCAGATTAGCTGCGAACTGTGTCTGAGTTGCACCAGGTATTAATTGCATCAGGTTATAAGCCAGACTTTCTGGACTATCAGACTTGAATATCAATTCCTTGACTTGGTCCGGCTTAAGTAGCTGTAATTCATCTTGGCCATCAGTTAGTTCTTCAACCTCTTGCTGTTCAGGTGAAAGCTTGTTTGCTGTTGCCTTGAAGTTGAATGCCTGGCGAGGTAATGCAGTGAATTGATTGAAGCCAGTTTGAGGCTGTTCAATCACATCACCATCTTCCAGACCATATTCACGCTTAAAGTATTGTGGCGTTAAGACTGCACCAGCATTTTTAAGCTTCACATCACGATCCGCTTTAGGCTCTTCCAGTGATTTCTCTTCACCAATGATGACCCGGTGGCGTTCCCAGCCATTGATATCACATAGCGCGTTAATAATGGCTTGTATCGTTGGCATGATCATCCGGACATCGGCTTTATACTTTGAGTTTTGCACTTCAAGATGCACATCACCTAAAGCTCGCGAACCTGCGCCATCGGTACCACTGGTTAGAGTTTGACCCAGAATCACCTTTTGAATACGGCGCTCAAGGTTCTTGTCAAAAGTTTCGAATGTCTGTGATGCGTTGCCATTGGTATTGGCTGTCTGGATCTCTACCGAATCTGTACCGCTTAAAGCAATTACCGAACTGGCATGCGCTCTAAGTAGTGCATCACGCATATCTGTCGTCTTGCCGGCAGTTTTACCAACCAGCATTGGTAAGCCAAACTTTTCAACGAACTTGGCCCAGAACTTAAAGCCAGACGTTTTGAAGAACCAGACCCAGTACAGTCGACTTAAAAGAGCCTCACCTAATGGATTCTCATAAGTAGATTTACAACGTGTCAAAAAGTGTTTGAAGCGCTGGTCTACTTCCTGATCCTGTCGAGTCGTGTTGTAGTTAGCCAGCAGCATCAGACGACCATCATTCTTAGGCTCATACCATTGCATTGGCTTTTCACCAATCCACTTAAAACCAATAAACGGCGTAATGGTATTGCCATCAATATGTAGGCTCGGTTCCTCAGGCTTGGTATAGATGGCTTCTAATACAGAATATCCGTACCAGCGAGCATTCTGCGCACCCAGAAGAATCTCAGACCACCACTCACGTAAATGCTCCATGATGATTTTTGATTCCGGTCGATCCATCGGTTCTACACGCCATGATGCACTTTCAAGTTTATCTTGGCGCTTTTCAATGGCCTGATAAATCTCATCGTCATACATCATGACTTTTAAACGTGGACGGGTGACCCCTGCTTTTCGAAGTACTTCATCGCCGTCTGGCATTTTGGTCAGATAACTGATTAAAGCCTGTTCAGCCTCATGAGAATACAGTGCACCAGCTTCAGGTTTTGCATTCTCAGGCTTTTTCCTTTTCTTAGACATAACTCAACCTTATGCAGCCGGAGGGCTGTAATTAATCGCAATTACTGCATCTTCAATCGCATCAATCAGCGTATCTACCTGGTCATCATGATCATGGGTAAATGCCGCATTGAATGCTTCACATTCTTCAAAGAATTCACCGACCCAATGAGCATCTTTAGGTACCATCACAAAACGATCTTCCGGTTTGTCCTTATAGTTCGCTTCAAGATGAACCTGTACATCCATAAACCGGGATAGCTTGTCTGTATTACGCTGGACGGGAATCACAGCAACACCGGAGTAAGTTCCTAGTGTTTGGATCAACTGGGTACCAGATGCCTTGTCTTCTACTTTCATGTAGCGGATAGGTTTGGTATGCCAGGTGTATTCCTTGTGCTTATCCAGAAAGGCTTTAGCCTGACGATTCAGTTCTGGTGCTTCCCATTTACCGCGCAAGAGATCTAGCAAGTACAACTTTCCATCTATGCCCATGCCTACCAGCAGGAATACGGAATAGTCATTGTGCTCTTTAGTCTTTTGAGCGGTATCAACAAGGACGGCGCGCCACTGAAGCTCTGGAATATCTTTATAGAATCCGAACCATTCAGATTTAATCAGGTCACCGCCTAATTTCTTAGGCTGCTGCATGTACTGGCTAGAGAATGTATAACGGGATACCGTGGCCCCTTCTTTATCCTTGCCACCCTTTTCAAGTTGTAATAAGGATTGAAGCGATTCTTTCTTTGGCCAGTAACTTTGGCGGCCTTGCTCATCATGCTCAGCATCTCGCGGTACCAGCTTTTGAATATGCTCTGGCAGGGTTGTAATGTACTTATCATCAATCAGTGCCGGGATAGATATTTGAGTCCATTCACCAGGTAGATTTCCCGTCATAACAAAATTGGTTGGATCCTCAGTATGCAGGCGCTGCATGATCATGATGATCGGCGTATCAGACTTGGCCTTACGTGAGTTCACCGTATTAAGTAACTTACGATTGGCGGCATCTCGTTTGATCTTACTGAAAGCATCTTCTGGCTTTAATGGGTCATCAATGATGATACAACCTGTAAAGCCATCATCAGCCAGTGTTCCTGCGCGCCGTCCTGTTACCTGTCCACCCATAGAGGCCACATACACATGGCCAACATCGTAGTCCTCAACTGTAATCTTCCATTCCTTTTTGGAGTCAGTACTATTGGAGACCGTTAAATCCCACATCATCCGATAGTCTTTGGACTTCACAATGTCACGCGCCGTATCTGATACACCCTCAACTAGTGATTGAGAAAAGGATAGATACAGAAATCGAGAGCGTGCATTCAAAGCCAAACCACGTGGAATTAGATTGGTTGTCAATTCAGTCTTACCAGCACCTGGTGGAACATTAATGACGACATTTGCAATCTCACCTGCAATGACCTGGTCAATAATCCATGAGATATAAACATGGTGCCAATTCACCGTAAATTTAAAGCCCATACGGGGCTTAAAGAATCGCCGGGTGAAATATAAATGCTCATCCTCACACAGCTTCTTTTCAACCTGTGTTTGCAGATCCATTTAATATTCCTCTTGGGCCTTCTTCACCGCAGCTTCAACCTGTTCTTGAGTAGCATGGACAACTGTAGTCTGTAATGCTTCACCGTCCTTACCCGTAATTTCTTGTCTGTTAGTGAATTGACCACCTACATCCTTAGCAGCCTGTTCAAGAATCTTAAGTGCTAATTTTGCATTCTTGGTTTTTTCAAGTTGCTTCTGATATTGCTTAAGCCGGTAATACTTACTAGCAATTGGAATATCTATCAAACCTTCATCAAATTTCTTACGAGTCTGGTTGAATAGATCTGCAAGTTTTTTCCCG
The DNA here is from genome assembly GCF_013417475.1 of Acinetobacter sp. YH12249. NCBI lineage: Bacteria > Pseudomonadati > Pseudomonadota > Gammaproteobacteria > Moraxellales > Moraxellaceae > Acinetobacter > Acinetobacter sp. YH12249. The sequence goes on from NZ_VPDX01000019.1 coordinate 43,239, forward strand.
AGATTGCGACCCGCATATTTAGTCGGGTCATAGTTTTCACACTGACGACGATCGATTTCGATGTTGAACTCTTGCTTGACCAACTCCGCAACTTCTTGAGGGGTATCACGGCATGCAAGAGCTTGAACAATAAATATTTTTACAGGCTCTTTAAGTGCTGCCATAAATCCCCCTTTTGTCATGCTACGTCATGCAAAGTAGGCAAAAAAAATTAACCGATGACACAGTTCCCACAACACGCAGCAATACTTGTTTCAGATACAAACGGCGCATTCTTGGCAATTTCAACGAGACGTTTCACTGAATCATCAGCTCCCCATCGTTTAGTCTCACCAAAGAACACTTCCACGTCATGGCCAGCTAAGTAGTGCTTAGGCAGCCCAGTTACATCGCTATAAATGATTTCGCCATCTTCATCACGCTCTACACCGATGTGATAAAGCTCATGCTCAATCAACCGGCAGAAGTCTCGATCTGTAGCTTGTTCACAATAAGTAGCGTCAACGGTAATCAGATATTGAGGTACGAAGCCAAACCAGTCCCGCATCTGTTGTTCCTGGCGCGCTTTCTTCCAGCCACCCACGTTAAACATGACCTTTTCACACTGGCCTAATACCATACGTTTTTTCGCTAGAGCGGCAGATGAAGCCCAGGCAAATGCAAGGAACTCATCATTGTCGTGAAGTAGTTCAGCAATATGATCATGATCTGGGTTGTGCAATTCACCACCTAAAGTAAGCCAATTCTTCACAACCCATTCTTTAAGCTCTGGTGCAGGTGCCAAGCGAATAGCTTCCTCTTCCTCAGCCTGGTCAATCAGATCCGTGGGTGGGAATGGTCTGAACTGTTCCATAAGATGCCTTTAAATTTCTAAGCCACTGTATAGCCCTATTGGATGATGAGATATCAGATACTTTAAAGCGAATGTACCGATACCCCATTTCTTCAGCATGGTCATAACGATCAATGCTCCATGCTTTAGTAGCCAGCTTACCCTTACGGCCACCAGACCACGGACCACCCGCTATTTCAATCAATGTGAGATAACCAACCAGGTGCAAATCGAAACGCCAATGTTTAGTGGTTTTAAAATGAAAATATTCTTCATATTTGATTTCCATCCGATCAAGAATCTCTTTCAGTCGATCGAATGCTTCTAAGTATTTCTCACTAGGCTTAGGTAATGGTCTGTTGCGAGGTTTTGTTTTAATCGGCTTTTTACACACAAGAGCTTTATATGTATTAATTTCCATAATTCCCTACTTTTATTATGGGATTATCTAATACCAGACAAACTAATGAATAAGCTTAATTGATATATTTTTAATATTCTTTTACATTTTAGCAACTTAAATTCGCACTAAAAAGGTATGATTTATTTTTAATAAACAATAGCTTATTTGACTAGTTTTTATTAACGGTTATGATTGTTTCACAACAAAAAACTCTTGATAAAAATTTTACAGCAAGCCTATGACTCTACTTGGTGGTTTCATAGGTTTTTTTTCAATCCCGTATGTCTTTTGGGGAAGATATACGGGATTCTATTTTTTATATTTCTAAAAAATAAAAACCCCTCAACATCTAGAATGCGAGGGGCTTTGATTGCCGTAATACGTTCGGCGATTTTGAAATAAAAAAGCCCGCTTAACTCTCTCCAATTAAACGGGCTTGACTTGCGTTACAACGTCTTTCTTCTTTTGCAGAGCAACTATATTGCTTAAGTATTACAGCTTTATGAAACAGCTCTTTGCTTGAGTGATTGTTATTTAACTTCTTTCAAACAATCCCGGCACACTTTGATTTCTTCATCATCAACCGTGTAATCGATCTCAGTCACACCATGTAGGCCGAATAAGCAGAATATAAATTGGAGCATACTTTTCTCCAGACAAAAAAATACCCCCTTTGGGAAAAGGAGGCTGAAATTGGAAAGAAACTACAGCATAGAATCTATGGGCCATTCTACATGGGTTTGTTTTTTAACCATTGGCAAAATATTACATTTCACATAAATTCTAATCAACAAAAAAGCCCACCATTTGGCGAGCTTTTAAATCAATCTAGTGCTTTAACGTACACTTCGATCACTATATCACGAATATCGCATACCCCGTGCGCACAGTCAAACGGTTTTTTTAAACATATCAAAAGTTAAGTGAGGATAGCGACACTTCACAAATGCCAGTCCACACTTCAGGTCTTGGCGGATCTGGAGTACAGAGGTATCGTTGCTTTCAGCGATATCACGCAATGAATTACCCATTACATAATGAGACCACAATGTTGATACCCATTCCTGAACAATTTCATCTTCAATTGTTTTTAATTCAATAATCACTCGCTGAATTGCACGCGCTTCATTGTCATCAATCTGACAGCGAATACCACGGCGCTGAGTGCATAAACGATCCTTAAGCGTTTTATCACTCATGTACATTGCTAGAAGACGTTCACGCTGTTCCTGGGTAATTCGTCGAGTAGGCATAGTTTTCACCATGACCACCATGGTTTCAGTATCCCCATTCATCCAAGCCCCAAACTGACGAAACCAATCCTCAGCACTAAACTTAGTCCAATCCATTGCCTGCATAATCGTTACTGCTGCATTCATCGTATTTCCCCTACCATCTTCTCTATCTGCTGAATCGCGTGACCTGACTTCACTTGATCTGTACTAAACCGTATTACCTGAAAACCCATCATTGTTGCTGCGTTATACTTTTCCATGTCCCCAAGGTAGCCTTTACCCCTTGTGTGCCTTCCTCCGCTCCATATCCCGCCTTCAATCTCTACCAGAATCTTTTTATCAATTAAGTGAAAATCTGCTCTCCACTTGCGATCAGGATGAAAATAAAACTCCTGCTCAAACTTAATTTTTAATGTCTTTAATTCTCTGGCCAGCTTCGCTTCAAACTCATTCGGTACTTTTTCGCCTTTCACCTTAGGGCGTGTGGAGCGCCCTTTCGATCTGGTGGCTTTCACTATTTTTTTGTATTCAGCGATTGAGTAGCTGGTCATGTATCCCCCACAGTACGCACTCCAAATAGCTGTTTGGTCTTTTCTGTAGCCACATACAACCTGGTGCAGTGATTACATCTAAAGGCCAGATATCCCGCCTGAACCAGACCGCGTAATTTTTGATTTAAAGAAGATCTGGTTTTGTCACATACATGCTCTTCAAGCTCAGCTGATGTGACCTCATGTTTAGAGAAGGCCACATACACCAGGATGTCTTTGATTTCTTCGAAACGCTGGATGCTTGGTATGTTCATACCCCACCCCCTGCGCTTTCCTTAAAGCCTTTAATTTTCTGCTTGGCTTCTTCCAGGTACTTCTTAAGCTCATCACCTTGAAGCGGTTGAGTGTCTTTAGGTGAAGACCCATGACCCCACTCACCAAGATCAGCCACAATCTTTTTCTCAATGGCTTTTGGGCGCTCCCAGACTGCTTGCTGTTGCCCCTGTTCGGCATACTCCTTAACTACGTCCACATAGTTATCTTTAAACGCCTCATACGCTAAATAAGAGGCTCTATCGACGTTCTTTGCCCACTGGATCTCGGCAAACAATTCATAGCAGCGGTCATACGCTTCTTTTTCGGCATTTGTGATCGGGTGGTTGTTATCACCAAGCCATTTCACGATATTGCCCAGTGCTGCATGCTTCCCTTTGAATGAATCAACAACACGTTGCTGCTCAGTACCAAAACCTGTAATCCCAAGACACCATTTGCGGAACATGGCTGGATCTGGACAAAAGCCGTTATCACGAACCATGCGAAGGCCAAGATCAATCTGTTCGCGTGAAAGGTCTTCAATGCAGATTTTCATTGCATGGCTGATTGCTTCAATCGGCATACCTTCAAATGTTTTTTCAAAAGAGCGTGGTGCAATTGCCTTGAAGATTCCAACCAGTTGACCTGTCTTGATTGGCTGAACTGCAGTTTGTTGATTAGTAACCATAGCTGTCATTGCCCTGCTCCTCTTTTGCGATCAACTGTTGAATTTCATCCCAGCGAGATGGTTTTGGGTTTTGTTGTCCAGGTGTGAATTGCTGCTTTGGTGCAAACAAACCTTGATAGTTGCCAGTGATTGAAGTTTTCAAAGACTCGTTGCTGCCATCAAATCCCCATTTCTGGAAATCTTTGTAAATCGCATTTAAGGCATTTTTGGTCAGCTTTGTTTTTGCTGTTTGAGAGCGACTAGAAACGTATTGCTCCCAAAGAGAGAAATCACAGAGAAGTGAAAATCTCTCTGAAGTCAGTTTGATTACTTCGTCATAAGATAATTTACGAGCCCTGTCTTTGCGCTCAGCTTCGGCTTTTGCTTTTTCCTGTTTTACAAAGAAAGGAAAATTATAAAAGTTAGCTTCCAAAGGTTTTTTAGAGCGAAGCGACTTAATTAATAGTTCTATAGATAGAGTTCTATAAGTTAGTTCTATTGTGTCTTCAGTTATGGAAGTGGTTAGCACTTCACTTTTGGAAGTGGTGCGCTTCACTTTTGGAAGTGCTTCACTTTTGGAAGTGGTACTTTTGTTTTGAAAGTGCTCAACCAATGAAACCTCATTAATCTGGTATTCATTCCCCTTGCGACTGTTCTCGCTAACAATAGAAATCACACCTAAATCAAGTAATTCCTTAAGGCCTCTTCTAACGGTTGCGGTGCCTAATTTTTTAGAGCCCTCGAGCTTTCCACCTTGCAACTGTGAATAGCTCACATGGTCGGTTATCTTGTCCTTAAAGCCGTTAATACGATCCTCAAGTTCTGCATAGACATTTTTCGCTGCATCACTTAAAAAAGGCCGCACCTCATATCGGTATAACCGACTGGACATGACATAGCCTTTTTCAAACTTGTCAGCCATTTTTTTACCTTTGGAGAATTGGACAATATTGTCCTCATGTTTTTTTAGGGCTGTCATGCGGCTACTCCTTGCTCTAACCACTTCGCAATGCGAGTAATTAATTTTTGAGTAAGTTTTACCTGTGTGAATACCTTTTCACCCGACTCAAATAAGCGAGGTGCAGAGGTCACAACATGAATAAGCTTCTGATCAACAGATTTTTGATAAGCCTGGATTTTTCCGTGTTGGTCACGATATACAACCTTGTGGTCAAGAAGATATTGAACCAACTGGTTTTGACCAACCTTGAGAACTTTTGCGGATTCGCGAATACCAAGCACATTGGTGCAGTCAGCAATGCGATCCAAGCCTTTGGCCTTTGGCTCCAGTACCGCTACTTTTTGAGTAAGCTCAATATTAAGTTTGGCTTGTACTTCGATTGCTTGAAGTAGATGTGCTGGGTTGGTGATGTCGAATTGTCTTTGCTTTAGTACCGCCAAAACATTTTTTCGAACTGATTTTGATTCACGCATGCCAATCAAGGTGCATTGATCAATATTTAAATTGAAACCTTGAGATGTTGTGCCATTAGGATTTCTTACTACGAAAGTTTCGTAGTACTCCCCTTCAAGCTCATCAGCAATACGATTATTAAAATCGTTTAGACGAACAGGCTTTTCATTGAATTCCTTTCGCGCCTGATTAATAACTTCCAACAATTCAATGTTGGACATAGTGTTTTGATTATGATTAAATTGTGTCATCATATTCATGTTTACTTTCCTGTCAGTTAGTGAACAACCGGAAAAGCCTGATCTAGACCATCAGGCTTTTTCTGTTTGTAGAGCTGATAAATACTTTGCACACTCACCTTTCATGGCTTTACGCAAAGACTGAATCTTGTGTTCGATTTCTTCCAGGATGCGATCTGTCTCATCCATTTCAGCAGGTGTTACCACACCATCTTCCAGAGCAGATAAAACTTGCTTATTTGCTGCACCATTCCCAACATTCATACCAAGCAGTGATTCAAGAACACCTAGTTGATGATCTTTTCCTTCCGCTTGCTCTACCGGCATTAATGCAAAACCTAATTTGTGCGCCCACACTTTTAAAGAAGCCGGGTTTTGTGTATAGGTCAGCATTGCTTCAAATGCTTTTAGACTCGGCAAATGGTTTTCCATGTTTGGATTTGCATAATTCAAAATCGTGTTATGAGACACACCAACAACATCAGCAATCTCTTTAGGTGTAATCCCATTTGATTGGTGAATCATCTTGTGTAGCGCGGTTTTACTTTCCTTGGATATATCCATGTGAACACCTTGATTAAGTTCACGTTTATTAAAAACGCTTACTGGTTGATAATTGGTTTAAGCAGTGAGCGATAAAGCTTGATTTCGGATGTAGTCAAAATCCACATCTGGGCACAATAAATCGCAACTCACTCGACCGTTACTTTCCTTGTCAATTTTGATTGCCAGAGAAGCCCCGCACTTGCTGTTGCCATACATAATTTGATTTAAGTAACCAATTGATGTTTGGCAGCGCTTGGCGAATGCTTTTCGCTCACTGAGAGTTAATTGACTTAGATAGTTTTTTAGTTCGGTTGTTTGAGAAGAAGACATTTTAATCTCCTTTACTAATTAATTTAGTAAATACTAATTTTTATCACTTAATAAGTCAATAAACATTTAGTGTTTGCGAATTTACTTTTTACTAAAAAGTCTGTGAAATACTTAAATGGACATAATTTCTTTAAGACGCGCTAATTTGCGCCAGGCTATTGATGCCAAATTAAAATCTGAGGGTTTTTCTTCGGATGCTGCTTTCTGTGAGCATTACGACCTAAATCCAAGCCACATATCTCAACTTGTGAAAGGTCATGGGAGTTTTGGCGAGCGCGCAGCTCGAAATTTAGAGAAAAAGGTTGGCTGGGAAGCTGGATATTTAGATAGAGATATGCCCGGCACTCAGTCTGAAGTGGTTGCACCAGCTTCTAATGTAAGACCGTCAAGAAGAAAACTAAGGAAGATTCCGGTATTAGATTTTGTCCAAGCTGGTATATGGCGGGAAGTTGTATACGACGGCGTTCATCCAAAAGATGAAACATATACAAGTTATGAAGGCAAAGATCCAAACGCTGTTTTCTCGTTAGAAATTGATGGCTTGAGTATGGCGCCTGAATTTATGCCAGGTGATGAAATTGTTGTAGATGCAGCCTTAGATCCAAAGCCTGGTTCATTAGTCGTTGCTCAGGAAATTCAGCATGGTGTAGCAATGACTACATTTAAAAAATACCGTGTTGTTGGGGTCAATGAGCATGGAGTTGATATTATTGAGTTAGTTCCACTAAACCCAGACTTCCCTACTTACAACTCGTCTCAAATTGAAATTTCAATCATTGGTGTCGTGGTTCAGCACCATAAAGACTTTAAGTATTAATAAGAAAGTAAGTCACCGGTGACTTTGTGGAAATAAAAGCCGCTATATGCGGCTTAGTCGGTATTGGAGTGGGGTATGGAGTTTAGCGATTATATTGTTTATGTTGATGAAAGTGGCGACCATACCATAAATGGCTACAACACAAAGTACCCTGTCTTTGTTCTGGCTTTTTGTATTTTTCATAAAAGATATTACACAGAAACTGTAATCAAAAGATTAGAGCAACTTAAATTTAAGCATTTTGGTCACGATATTATCGTGATGCATGAAAGGGATATTCTTAAAGGCACGGGGGAGTTTAAGAATTATTCTTCGAAAGAACAGAAAGAAGCTCTTTTGAGTGACCTTACCGAATTAATGCAAGAAACAAATTTTATTTTAATTTCATGTGTTGTTAGAAAAGATATTTTAATTCAAAGGTATGCTGCTCCCAAAAATCCATATTTTATTGCTTTAGAGTTCGGTTTGGAACGAATCTATAAGTTTTTGGTGGAGAAGAATCAACAAGATAAGAAGACATTTATTGTTTTTGAACAACGCGGATTGCAGGAAGATAGAGATCTAGAGCTTGAATTTAGAAGAGTATGCGATGGAAATAATTATCAAAAAATCTGTCTTCCATTTGAAATTAAAATGGCATCAAAAAAAGTAAATTCATCAGGCTTACAAATTGCTGATTTAGTTGCGCGCCCTATTGGTAACCATGTCTTAAAACCAGACCAGGCTAACAGAGCGTTTGATGTGCTGAAGTATAAATTTTATAGCTCAAACGGACGTAAAGGAGCTGGGGTTGGATATCATGGCTATGGTTTAAAAGTATTTCCCAAATAACAGATAAACAAAAGGCCCTAACATAACGCTAGAGCCTTTCGCCGACTGGGAATCCCCGGTCCATGTGTAACAGTGTAAAACACAAATAAGTAATATGCAATAGTGATTCATTATACCGCAAACCCGAAGCGGACTTTGATCGGGGGGAGAATAGAAAAATGAGCATTCTTAATAATATAGTTTATATGCCATCAGTAAGAACCAGTACATACAATTTAGGGGCTTTGAAAGAGTTAAGTTTAGACGTAAGGTCACAAATAATACCTAGAATTATAGTTAGAGGAGATAATTGCACTGATCTAGATTCGTTTTTAAATGATTGGGGTGAGATGCCCTTATTTTTAGAAGTATCTCAATACTTACTTGATATAGATTGTGATTTAAATATTTCATTAAATGATAATAATAACCATTATTTAAATAAGTTTAATTTTTTCAAGGAGAAATATGAGATTTCAAATAAATTAATTCCTGTAATTAATGAAATTTCTCCCGACAAATTAAGAGATATTGTTCAATTAGGTATTAAAATTTCAAACCACTTTGATTTAGTTGGGATCATATTAGACATATCTACAAATTTTGATAAGAGCTTCAGTATCTTAAATTCTTTATTAGCTGCTTTTTCTGATGAAGCAATTGCAAACACTATATTAATTATTGATGCTGGAAAAATTGATAGTTTAAATCAAATTAATATAGACAACCTAAAAGCGGCATTTAAAATAGTAGAAAATTATAATTTTTATTCTATCATTACTAGTAGTACATCATATCCAATAACCCGTCCATCGGCTGGCGAAACGGCGACTCATACTTGTATTGATCCAGTTTGGCAAAATAGATTTAACAACCAGTTAAATAAAATTGGAAAAAACCTAATATATGGTGATTATGCCGCAACTGATCCATCTGGTGAAGCAATAGAGTTTGACTTTGCAGTACACCCTATTCCGTATGCTACATATCTTTTAAATGACTCTTTTGAATGGTTCACCTTAAGGGAAGGCAAAGGTGGGGAATATGAAAAATTTAGGATCATAGCTCAAAAAATTCGTAATCAAAGTGGCTATCATGGAGATAACTTTTGTTATGCGACTAATCAAATAAAGAGTATTGCTGAGCATACAAGAAAAAAGGCAGGCAATCAGGCTTACTGGAATAAATTAAAAATTAATCAGCATATTAGCGCAATTATTAAATCAAATATTGATGGCTATCTTGGGGCTATTGGATTAACCCATAATGAAGAGGACAGTGATGATGATTAAGACTTTCGCTCTTTTAGTTTTTGTAAAACATAAGGCTTTAATTCATTCAAACTAGAATGTGCTGATAAAACTTCCCGAATTTCATTTTTTGTCATTCGGGATTTTATTTCTTTAATATTATTTAAAGAAGCAAAAGTTAGCAACTCGTCTTTCCAAAGCAAGCCTGATAAATCATAAAAATTTAATTTTGTATTTTCAGCTGCATATCTAACCACAGTAATTGAGCCAGAGTCGTCAACTGCTAAAACCCCTATATGCTTATCGGTAATTTCTAAAGCACGATGCAAATGCTTGCCATGACTACAAAGCCATATTTCTTCAAAAACATTACTATAAGCTGTCATTTGAGAAGTCCATCTCTTTAAGGTATCTTTCTGTGATTTGATTTCAAAACCAACTAAGCGGCCATTTGCTAGTGCTAGATCTGCACGAAATGAACAATCTACAGTAGACTCTGGATCTTTATTCCAAAAGCCGAGTTCATTAATTAAAATATCATTCTGTTTGAGTTCAAACTTATTGTGAACCCAACTTCTTAGAGCTGTCCGAATATCATCCGGCCCTAAAATCTGATTTTTACCCAACATACTCAACCTCTTTAAAAAAGCTTAAGTTTCCCTACTTAAGCGGTCTGAATTTTAGCAGATATCATTAAATTATCAATTGATCAAGCAGAATAAGAAATATCCGCAACGCTGGGTTTTTTTATTTTAAATAGTTTCCAAGACAAAATAGAAATACACCTGGAAGCATACACAGGAAACCTGCAGCCTTTGCATCCATATGATTTTTGACCTTTTTATGTAAGATATGAGGTCCAAAAATGATTCCCGTAAAAGACAAGATAAATCCCATAATTATTAAAAATGCTGACATGCTTCCTACCCTATTATTTTTCTTAATTTTATCCTATGTTAATCACTGGTTATAGGTTTCCTTTTATAAAATTCTTTCTATAATTCAATATCCAATAACAACAATATCAGAACTATGAGAACAGTAACTTTAATTACCCTAATTTTATCCTTGGCTTTTATTGGCTGCCAGAAGCAACCAAGTCAAGATATAGACCCAATCACAACCACAGCAGCTCTTGAGAACTCAGATAACATTCTTAGTAAATACATAGAAAAGCTTGATTCAGAGTTCACCACTCAAGAGGTACGGGTAAAGATTCTTTGTAGGGACTATCCGCATGAATATAAAAACAACTATATGCCTAATTTACTTAAGCTATCACCAGGTGAATACAGTGAGACAGTGCTCTTGGCTGACATGGATCTAGTTCTAGATCACTACAAGCAGACAAGCAATATCCAATGTTAGACGTTTCTTCCTACTGAAATATCGCCCTACTACACTAGGTTCAAGGCCAACCATGGCAAGGCCTGTAATAACAAAGTAAAGCACTACTAACCCACCCCAGCGGTGGTTTTTTCTTTATGTAAGGTAAGTGTAACCTTGTCTTTAAACGCTACATTATAACAATTAGTATAAAGACACCTATGATTCATAAATAGAAAGGTAAGTCTCAATGAAATATCTGTTAGGCGCAGCATTGTTAGGATTAGCAATTACTGGCTGTACTTCAAATCCAAAAAACGAAGTGGTGCAAGAAAAAGTTGTGAGCAATACTCCAGCTGAAACTCAGGTAATTAACTTTACTGGTCCAATGGATCTTACAGTTGAATTGAAATCTTCAGATAATTTTGAAACTGCAGAAATGACAGATAATTCTGGCAAGGTTTATCACCTTAAACGAGCTATTTCAGGAAGTGGTATGCGTTTGGCCAATGATGACGGCGTTTCAATTCACTTCAAAGCTGGTGAAGGTATTGTAGAGTTTATGAAAGACAAACCTATCAGTATTACTGAATACAAAAAATAAGATTTACGCTTTAAGAGAACCCACCTTGTGTGGGTTTTCTTTTTGTCTATTAAAACATAAAAATTAGCAAAGACTTAATTTTCACTAAATTTATTTAGTATTTACTATTGACAGTTTATTTAGTAAATACTAAATTACATTCACAGACAACAAAAAGCCCCAGCGTAGCCTACGACAACTACCTGGAGCATGACCCACACCTAACTGTGAGTGAAATTATTATGAGTCAATCAAAGAAGAATATCAAATTTGCATTCGGTGCAATGCTCACTGCCGGCGCTATAGCCGCAGTCGCATCATTCGCCTTTGCACTTCAACCAGCTAAAACCTCTAGTGAATTGGCAGAGCCTCAAATCAACATCGCTGCAAAGCATTACGAAGTTCAAAGCGTAAATTGCAATCAGATCTGTGTCGCTACTGTCAAAGCTGACGAATACAACATTTATGTCGAGTATGCGTTAGATGATGGCTCGGTTGAGTTTCTGGACATTCTCAATGTCGTACGTCATGAGAAAGCGGTTAATGCCTATGTTGATCGCTATGAGATTGAAAAGATTAATGCTGCGATTGCTGGGGGTGCTAAATGACAGACCTTCACGATCAATTCGCCATGGCTGCAATGCCAGCTCTAATAATGATGGGCCGCACTGAGGAAAAGGTAGCTGAACTAGCTTACAAGCAAGCCGATGCAATGGTCGCTGAGCGTGAAAAAGGTTCAAGCGAAAGCGTGCATAGCGTCAAGCAAGAACTCATTAAAGCCATTAAAGAACAGCACGACATCGATGTTAGTAATCTTCATCTAACAGCTGGCCATCTAATTTTTGTTTTAAAAACTGGTCGAATTACTGCGGGATTATAAAAATGAATACACAAGTAAATCTACAAGAAGTTGAAAGTGCACGTCAAACATGGCTTGAAGCACGTCGTTTGGGTATTGGTGGCTCTGATGTGGCAGCAATCTTAGGTCTAAGCAAATACCGCTCTCCATATCAATTATGGCTGGATAAAACAGGTCGTACCGAAGTTGAAGATTCTCAAAGCGAAGCGTCTTACTGGGGCAATACCCTTGAAGATATCGTGGCAAAAGAATATGCCAAGCGCAATGGCGTGAAGATCCAGCGTGTGAATGCAACTCTGGTACATCCTGAATATGACTGGATGCGCGCCAATATTGACCGCGCCATTATCAATCCTGATATCTCAGGTAATGTCCGTATCAAAGATGGAAAGCTGACTACAGACCGCATCCTGGAATGTAAGACTGCTAACCAGTACCTGGCGAAATTGTGGGGTGATGAGCAGTCAGAACAGGTGCCAGATTACTACCTGACACAAGTGCAGTGGTACATGGGTATTACGGGCGCTTCGATGTGTGGTCTAGGTGTGCTGATCGGTGGCCAGAAATTCCGTAGCTATCAGGTGGCATTTGATCCAGAGCTGTTTGAAATGCTGACAGAAGAGTGCTCCAAGTTCTGGCTTGAGCATGTGCAAAACGATGTGCCTCCTGCTCCAACCACGTTTGATGATGTGCTGCATCGTTGGTCTACACACAATCCCGACCAGGCTGTTCAGGCAGATAACGAACTTGCCAATCTGGTTGCTGAATACAAGGACTTAAATAAGACCATCAAAGAAGCTGGCGCTGAACTGGATGATTTGAAGCTGCAAATCTGCACCCGTATGGAAGATGCAGAAATGATCGTAGCTGAGGATAAACGCCTTGCAACATTCAAATATCAGGAACGTAACACGCTGGATAGCAAGGCTCTGAAAGCAGCCCATCCTGACATCTACGAGCAATTTGTTAAGACTTCAAGCACCCGTGTGCTGCGCATTAATTAAGATTTATAGGTAAAAGAATATGAACTCAATTGTTAAAACAAACCCGAACACCGCTGTTAATTTCTTAACTCCTAACAATCTGCAGGAAGCAATGCAAATTGCTGAAATTCTTGCCGGTTCTGACATCGTGCCTAAAGACTACCAACGTAAGCCAGGCAACATTCTTGTTGCCATGCAATGGGGTGCTGAGATTGGTTTGCAACCACTTCAAGCAATGCAAAACATTGCGGTGATTAATGGCCGCCCTTCTATTTGGGGTGACGCAATGCTCGCCCTTGTGCGTGGATCTGGCTTGCTTGACTTTATTCGTGAAGAACTTTCCGAAGACGGTCAAAAGGCTATCTGTACTGTGAAGCGTAAAGGTGAAGAACCTGCTGTATCCGAATTCAGCATGGAAGATGCGAAACGTGCTGGTCTATCCGGCAAGCAAGGCCCATGGACACAGTATCCAAAACGCATGATGAAGTTGCGTGCTCGTTCTTATGCCCTTCGCGATGTATTCCCAGATGTGTTGAAAGGTATGGCGATTGCTGAGGAAGAGCAGGATAAAGAAATCGATATAACACCAGCTGGCGCACCTGGAACAGAAACCAAGCCGAATACAGGCGCATCTGCTCTGAAAAGCCGCCTGAAAAAGAAAAATGATGCTGTTGATTCTTCAGCTAAAGAGCTGGATCTGAGTGTGTATTACATCAACATCAAGGATGCACGCACATTAAACCAGCTTGAAAAAGTGGGTGAAGAAATTGCAGCACTAAACCTTGGCGAACCAGCCAAGTCTGAAATTGGCGAAGTATTTAAAGAGAAACGCCGTCAATTGAAAGAGCAAGTGAAATTACTTGTTCAGTCGATTGTCAACCAGATCAATGATGCTTCGGACATGAATGCTCTCAACCAGATTATGGAAAACGAATTTGAGCCAGCATCAGGCGAGATGACTGACGAGCAGATCGCACAAATTAATTCTGCTTATGAAGCCCAAGAAGCAGCACTTACACCATAAGGATTGTGATTGCACCCCTCTTCGGGGTGTATCTGGAGTATATAAGCATGATTTTCAAAATTAAAAAGAAACATGAAGCTGGTTTCAAACTTTGGCTGGAAAAGCTGGGTTATGCAAAGAAAGAACTTGCAGATGGTAGCTCTACTTTCTCAGGCAAAGGTACACGCAAATCACTGAGCTATGTGTTTTTAAAGAATGATTTAACAGGTAATGCAGCATGCCAGATGCTATTTGATGAATATGAAATGCATTTGCGCTGCCCGAATGTTTCGAATGAAACCAGCGAAAACTTAGCAAAGATTGTGGCTAATCAGATTATGAAGGTGGCGTGATGGATAGTACTAATCAAGTAGTTAAGCCAACTCCCTATGACGATGCTCAGTTTCTCTGGTGCACTAAATGGTGTGAAGAAAAAGGTTTAAGCCCATACGATGCTAAAAACTGGGCTGATGCGAAATTTGAATATTTAAAACTGCAGGAGAAAAACAGTGACTGAAGTTCAAGAAAACATTGCTGTATCCAAAGGTCAGGAAGAAAACGTTATTGATAGATTTATTGCTGACGGTGGTTTTGATCAGGCTTTTAAAGATGTGTTTGGTTTACCGGAATCAGTACAACAAAGTTTAAAAGAGGTAACTTAATGGCTCGATACACCATCACCGTTGAAGCCGAAAGACCGCCTCAAATTATGCTGGGTCAGACTATCGGTGGTGCAACGGTGAAGGAGCTTAAAGAGGTTGAAGTCGAACTGGTTTCAGCTTCTTATCTGGCTCAAAAATACAATCTGTCAGTGACCACGATTCGAGAAAAATTAGTTTCGATTAATCAAGGCACACAAGGCAAGGCGCTATACAATCCAAAGTTGGCCCATGACCTGCTGACAACCAAAGTTAAAGTAGGCAGACCGAGAGCTAATTAGCTCTCACTGTCGTTAAACATTTCTACCAAATCCTGAGCATCTGGATTGTAATAAGTATTCACCAGCATTGAGATAGTTTTGTGGCCTGTAATTTTGGCTAACACTTCAACCGGTAATTTTCTCACCTTCACCATTCTAGTGATGGCTTCATGTCGTGAATCATGGAAGTTAATATGTGTAAGCCCTGCTCTTTTTTTTGCTCTCATCCATGTAGCACAGCATATCTGCTTATCAATGGGCAGAAGTTTATCTGTTCCTTTAGGTAATAAAGAAAGCAGTCTTTTGGCTTCACCAGATAAAGGCACGTTTCTGGATTCACCATTTTTTGTCATCGGTAAATGCACAAAGCCTTCTTTAATATCCTTCCTACGCATTGCCAGTATTTCACCCTGACGCATGGCGGTCTCCAGAGCAAATCGAAATGCCCATGCTACATAGTGGCGTGATGTTTCTGGTGTTGTGGATCCATCCCAACTTAACGCCTTTAGCAACAATTCTTGATCTTCTTCTGTAATACGCTGGCTTCTGGATTTTTCCTTGCTCGGCATGGTGACCGCATGCCAGACGTTAGAATCAATCAAAAACAGTTCTTTCATGGCATAGGTAAACACGGCTGAATAAATGGCGTGTTCATTCCTGAGTGTTGCTATCTTCACTTCTTTTTTACGGTTATTTCGCCATTCTGCAATGTCAGCAGGCTTGAAATCATAAATAGATTTGTCAGCTAAATTTGGTGCAATCCGGTCAAGGTTTTTAATTTTAAAATTGATAGTCCGTGCAGATCGCATGTGACGACCATGCTCTTGATAGTATCTAGCACAAAGTTCCCTAAATGGATAATTCGGCTTTTCGCCTTGTTCTATTGCCTTTTTACCAGATCGAAGTTCAAGCAATTTATTATAGGCCCACTGTTCACATTCCTTAGCTGTGTCTCGGGTGGCTGAATATCTTTGCTTGTCGAAAGTGACAATGATGCGCCAGCTGGACCCTCGCTGGATGGGTTTGGGTATTTTCATTTTATTGGTGCAGATTTGGTGCAGATTACTTTGCATTTTATCGGTAAAGTAAAAAAATGAAAGGATATAGAAGGGATTTTGTGCAGTTTTGAGTATGGTTTAGTGACGGGATAGGATTAATAGACTGTTTTAAATTATTGTTTTTATTAAAATTAAATCTTTTTATAATTTATTTTTTGTCTTTTTATCAGAAAAGATCATCTAAAATCATTGTATACTACCTACTTTCTTTGTAGCCAAGATCATCATCCCGCGTTGATCAAGCCTGTAGTGAATTTCGATGAGCACCTTAATTCTTGTTACCTCCGCACCGACTTCTATTTATGCCTGGCATGCGCTTGGACTCGCCCAAGCTTTACAACATAAACAGGAAGCTTTCCGTGTATTTTTCTATCAAGATGGCGTGTCGGTCGCAAATGCATTGCAATGGGTGCCCGACGACCAGCGTCATCTCACACGTTCCTGGCAGGATCTGAAGATCCGCTTACCCGTTTGTGTCAGTGCAGCCTTAGC
This sequence comes from Acinetobacter sp. YH12249, assembly GCF_013417475.1. NCBI lineage: Bacteria > Pseudomonadati > Pseudomonadota > Gammaproteobacteria > Moraxellales > Moraxellaceae > Acinetobacter > Acinetobacter sp. YH12249. The sequence goes on from NZ_VPDX01000019.1 coordinate 59,811, forward strand.
GCGTGGGATTACAGATCAGGAAAATGCTCAACGTCACAATATTCAGCAACATAATCTTGCTGATGGTTTTGAATTGGTCGGTCTAGGCGAGCTTGCTGATGCTGTTCAGTCCTCACAACGTCTAATTCAATTCTAGATGCTTCATTTTTCAGGATGTGTTGCTTTTAAAAGGAATCTTGTGTGAAATCTGTACTTGTTATATTAACTCAAGCCAACCTGAACAGCTTGCAGGTGCATGAAAGTCTGTCTGCCACGATGGTACTGGCGACCTTCGGCGCTGAAGTTAAAGTATTACTCCAAGGCGCAGCCTTGAGTCTTTTACGTTCTGAGCTTCAGTTTGACCAGCTGAAACATGCCTTTAAACTGGCTTCAAATCTGGTGGATAGTTTCGAATTTTATGACCTGACACCTATTCTGGTTGAACAGAAAAATCAGGACTCTCCTTTTGTAAAGCAAAGCGAACAGGAGATTGAGTTGATTGAACTCAATTCAGAATTCGTTCAAAAATTTGATCACGTATTGTATTGGTAAGTTGGTAAGGATGAAGGATAAATAAATGTCAGATCAAACCCTTTACCTGATCCAGTCAGATTATGCAGCGACGGCGTCAGTCCTTGATCAGTTAGCACAGCTCCATGCTTCAGATGATCAGGTGGTCCTGATGGGAGAATCTGTGCTGTATCTGGACCATGCTTTCGTACAGCAACTGCCGCAAGTTTATATCCTAAGAAATGATGCAGAAATTCTGATCTCACCTTTATCGGAAAATGTTACTTTACTCGACTACTCCGAATTTGCAGATCTATGTCTGAAATTTAGTCGCTGCATCTCAATGAAATAATCCATGAGTCAAATATGAATCTAGAACTGGACCAAGATGGTCATTTAGTCGATTACACCATCTGGAATGAAGACGTTGCCCAAGTACTGGCAGATACACTGGAACTTCAACTTACTCCTTGGCATTTTGAAGTGCTACAGGCAGTCCGTCAATTTTATCAGCAGTTTGGGCATTCTCCTGCAACCCGTCCGTTGATTAAGTTTTTGATGAAGACAGTCAACCCGGAAATTAACAATGCCTTATTACAGGAAAAGTTTAATACAGGTCTGGTGGCACGCCATTTAAGCCGACTGGCTGGTATCCCGAAACCGGCGAACTGCTTATAAGTTTTAATCTAAAATATGAATGAAGAAAAAGCCCGTTTTAACGGGCTTTTTCTTATTAAGTTTATCTATGATCTGCATTCACAACTAAATAAAGCTTTAAACCGGAAAATTAAAAACTTTTCTGATCCAATGCATTTAAAGCTTGATCCAGCTGTGGAGAGATTTCAGGCAGAACTTTTTGCAAAAATTCTATTTGAGCTCTCGCCTCTTCTGGAGCAACGACCTGGGCATTCACCAGATTCTGCTGTTGTACCAGCAAACGATCTAGCTGGCGATAGTCTGGTTTTTCACCTTGACTTAAGCCATTCATCATTTGGGTAAAATCCAGATAAAGCTGCTCTCGCTGTTGTAATAAGACCTGCTGTTCAGAATCCACTTCCGGGTGTCCAGCCGTTCTTGCCGGTACAGCTGTTTTAGGATTTAAACTGGAAGTAATCAGTGACTTTGCTGGAAAAGTCATCTGATCATCAGGTTTCAGTATATTGAATTCTGCCTTATAGATATCCTTATGAACCTGATAAGCAATCCCAACCAGAATACCGGTTAATATCATTCCCGCCAGCAGATATAAATTAAGTGTTTTGTTCCTCATATATGCCACCTACAATGCTTAGAGCAACGTTCATAACACATTGCTCTTTTTAAGCCATTATTTGCTACGGCGTAGACCAGTCTGCTGGGGCATAACCGATCCGGACACGCTGTGGATGATTGCCTACAGGTACACTGGTCACTTTATTGCCTGTCGCGAAATCAATTACGGTCACCACATCCGTTTCACTTTCTGAAATGATACAGCTACGGCCATCCGGACTTCGGGTAGCCCAGTATGGTTTACCTGCAGGAATCAATTTTCCGGCAGTCAGACTCTTACGATCGACAATGGTGGCATAATTATCCATCGTGCCCGCAACACAGAGCTTTTCACCGTCTGCACTGATCGATAACCCATGATGACGGGAATCATTTACCCATTTGGTGCGGTCTTTGGGAATACTATCGCTACCTGGCAACTGACCAATACGGGTCACTTTATTCTGGTTTAAGTCATACTCGATCAAACCATTAAAAAATGATACCTGAGCATAGAGTTTGCTTTCATCTTTACTAAAAACCATCGGCCGCACTGAATTAGATAAATCCTTTCGACCAAAAGCATCCAATGCCGGTCTAAAGTCAATTTTTTTAAGTACCTGATGGGTATTGGCATCTGCAATAGTGATATAGCGTTTACCTTTGGTAAAATCTTGCCACTGCGCATCAAGAGAGGTTTCTACATTACCAATGGCCGAGTTCAGAATTTTTTTGCCATTATCAAAGTAGATATTTTCATGCGGTTTATCACCTGTCGCAAAACGGCCAAGCTCCTTACCAGTATGAATATCCAGTACATGCACCACATTTCCGGAAGATGCGGAAACCGCGACACGCTGGCCATCTGGTGAAACTGCCATGTGATCAGCACGAAAGCCTTCTACCGGAGTACGCCAGTTAATCTTGCCTGTCTTGATGTTAATCGAGACCACATCGGCAAAACTTGGACGGGATGCGACCACCGACTGTCCATCTGGTGTGGAATACATATCGTCGACCAGCTGATCATTACCTTCACCCGCAGTAGCTTGAATATAGGTATAGGCAATCAGTTTGATTGGATTGAGATGAATCTCCTTCAGACGCTCCTTACGATCAGGAATCATGTTGATCACACCAACCTTGCCAAAGTCACCTGAAGATCGAATCACTGTGACTGTTCCATCCCAGTTATTACCTACAAAGAAAACTTGCTGGGAATTGGGCGGTTGAGGCAAGGTAGACGAATCTGCCTGTGCAGTTGAAAAGACTGAGAGCATGGCCATCGCGGACAAGCTCATACAGAACCGTGATAATCGTTTTTTCTGGATTTCCATGCGGTATTCTCCATATTTTCTATTTTATTGTTTTTATCTTTGTTCAATCCACAGTCAGGCCGTGGACCTCAATCATCCACTATACAATGAAGAAAAAACCATGCTGAATTTTCCGACAGAATAGAAATATGAGAACCCAGAAAAGTTGAAGCATCCATTGATATGAACGCTTCTAAATGAGGCAGTTTTATTGAAGAATACTTAAAATTTTAGATATCCAATACATCCACAAATTTTGCATCTAGGACCTTAGCCAGATCCAAAGGTTTTAAACCAATATCCAGCCCACGTTTACCCCCACTGACATAGATTTTATTCAGCTGTTCTGCAGATGCATCAATGACAGTTTTCAGGCGTTTTTTCTGCCCAACCGGACTAATCCCACCGACAAGATAACCGGTTAGACGTTCTGCCTGTTTGGGATCAGCCATTTGTAGCTTTTTACAACCAAAGGCTGATGCTACTTTTTTCAGGTTTAACTGATGGTTGACTGGAAGAACTGCTACAAAATACTGCTTCTCATCTGTGACCAATAAGGTTTTAAATACTTCTTCTACTGCCAGCCCTAACTTTTCTGCTGCTTCCAAACCAAAGCTTTTGGCATTGGCATCATGTTCATATTCGTGAATGCTATATTCAATTTTTTGAGATTTTAATAATTTGCATGCAGGTGTCATAACAGCTTCGATAGTATTTTGACGGGATCTTCATTATAGCTTATCAAGTCTGCTTGGGTTTTATTCTGTGATTCTGAATAGCTTATATAATCAATATGTGTTCAAAATACAATCAGATACCATTAGCTTTTAATCCAGAATATCTATTCATATTGCACTTTAACTGAACTTAACTATCCCATTTATCATTGTAATTCCGCATACCATCTTGTTCTTAAGCTTAAAAATTCATCATTTAAAAACATAGGCAACATTCAGATGAATAACAACGCCTATACATGAAGTGCCATTTTGCCAATGTTATTGAGCGAACATAAAGAATTACAAATAAAGGTAAGCTTTAGAAAATTGAGCACATTCGTCAATATTAGATGAGGCCAGTAAAAGATTAATGAAGAATCATAAGTTTTTAATTTTACTTTTACGGCCAGTATCATTTAGCCAATGTTCAGTAGCAATGAGCCTATCTCTTTTTGCAGAAAGATAATGTGTGACTTGCTTTACTAGCGACATAAAATCCATTTAATACCACACTTCAGTTCATACCATTTATCAAATAACTTTTTGATTTTTATTCCAAGTTTGATATTTTAGTTTGCAGAATAATGAATAGAATAAACATTTGATTCATCCAAAAGTATAATGAAAACCCGGTCTTTTACCGATCACCACAATTTTTGATATGAGCAGAGACTTCGAGTAATAATTTTTATTTTTGACAAGCCATTGCCGAATAAACACTCAATTTAAAAGAATTATGAATAAACATTGAGGTCTAACTTACACAGCATAAATGTAACAATTCAGCCAATTCATCTAAAATATAAAAATGATGTAAAAGACGAAGATTTGGTAGTTTTGAACATTGCTAAATGCTTGCAAAGTTTTCATTATATGGCCACTGCGTGGTACATGCTTTTCTATGTCAATTCAAAGAAATTATAAAAATAATGTAGGAATTCATGCCATAATAGGCGAAGTTTGTAGACATCTTGCAAACCTATCCTGAAACTTTTTAACTGGAGCACCATAGATGACTTCGACCATTTTGGTTATTCATGGACCGAATTTAAATTTGCTAGGAAAGCGCGAACCCGAAGTTTATGGTTATTTAACTCTAGAAGATATTAATCAGCAGCTCACTGCTCAGGCTGAAAAAGCTACTTTACAACTTGACACTTTCCAGAGCAACTGGGAAGGCGCAATTGTTGACCGAATTCATCAAGCCCAACAAGACGGCGTGCAATATATCATTATTAATCCTGCTGCCCTGACACATACCTCAGTTGCAGTTCGTGATGCACTTCTTGGCGTGGCAATCCCGTTTATTGAAGTCCACCTGTCTAACGTCCATGCACGTGAGGCATTCCGACATCATTCATATCTATCCGATAAAGCTATTGGCGTGATCTGTGGTCTAGGTGCAAAAGGCTATGCTGCCGCACTCGACTATGTCATTGAAAAAATACAATCTTCTAAACAATCTTAATTAGGAATACTGTCTCATGGATATCCGTAAAATCAAGAAGCTCATCGATTTGATGATTGAATCTGACTTACAGGCGATTGAAGTTAAGGAAGGTGATCAGTCGATCGCTCTGACTCGTCGTAATCCAGTAGTTGCAGCAGCTGTTCCTGCAATGCCTGCACCTGCAGCTGACGTCCCTGCAGCTAAATCTCCTCGTGGTGCAGTTGAAAAATCTCCAATGGTTGGCGTGTTCTATGCGGCTCCAAGCCCAGGCGAAGCACCTTTTGTAAAAATTGGCCAAACTGTTTCTGCTGGCGAAACACTGGGTATCATTGAAGCAATGAAAATCATGAACCCGATTGAAGCAACTCAAAGCGGCGTGATTGAAGAAATTCTGGTGAAAAATGGTGAAGTGATTCAGTTTGGTCAGCCACTTTTCCGTTACCGCGCCTAATCACTTCGGGGATTCATAATGTTGCAAAAAGTTTTAATTGCAAACCGAGGTGAGATCGCCTTGCGCATCGCCCGAGCTTGCAAAACTTTAGGAATTAAAACAGTCGGTGTCTATTCAGACGCTGACAAAGACCTGATGCACTTACGCTTCTGTGACGAAGCCGTGTGTATTGGTCCTGGCGCAAGTAGCGACAGTTACCTGAATATTCCAGCCCTGATTACAGCTGCTGAAATCACCAGCGCAGATGCCATCCACCCTGGTTATGGCTTCCTGTCTGAAAATGCTGAATTTGCTGAAATCGTAGAAAGCTCTGGTTTTATCTTCATTGGTCCACGTCCAGAACATATTCGCCTGATGGGGAACAAGGTTTCTGCGATTATTGCCATGAAAAAAGCGGGTGTACCAACTGTACCTGGCTGTGATCATGCGGTGACGATTCACAATGCGCTTGCTGAAGCCAAAGAAATTGGTTTCCCGCTCATCGTGAAAGCGGCTTCCGGTGGTGGTGGTCGTGGTATGCGTATCGTAGAACGTGTGGATACCCTGCTTGAATCAGTACAAGCTGCGCAGCGTGATGCTGAAATGTGGTTTGGCGATGACACGGTTTATATGGAACGTTTCCTGCAAAAACCGCGTCACGTCGAAGTACAGGTTCTAGGCGATGGTAATGGTCATGCGATCCATTTATATGACCGTGACTGTTCTTTACAGCGTCGTCACCAGAAAGTACTTGAAGAAGCGCCAGCGCCTAACCTGCCAGAACAGGCTCGTGCTGACATTCTTGAGGCCTGTGTCAATGCTTGTAAATTGATGCAATATCGTGGTGCCGGTACATTCGAGTTCCTGTTTGAAGAAGGCGAATTCTTCTTTATCGAAATGAACACCCGTGTTCAGGTAGAACACCCTGTGACTGAAATGGTCACCGGTATCGACATCATTGAACAGCAGTTACGTATTGCGGCTGGTTTAGGTCTGGATATCCAGCAAGAAGATGTACGTGTTCAAGGTCATGCGATCGAATGCCGTATCAACGCTGAAGATCCATCGAACTTTATGCCATCTCCTGGCAAAATCGAGACTTTTTATGCGCCAGGTGGTGCAGGTATCCGTTTAGACTCTCATATCTATCCAGGTTACAGCATCCCGCCATATTATGATTCTATGATTGCCAAGCTAATTGCCCATGGTAAAGACCGTAAAACTGCAATAGCACGCATGAAGCAGGCCTTGGATGAAATGATTCTGACAGGTGTGAAAACCAATATTCCATTACACAAAGATCTGATTCTTCAGGATGAAAATTTCTGTGAACAGGCAATGGATATTCACTATCTGGAAAAACATTTGTTGAAGCAGCTTGAAGGTGCTGAAGACAAAGAAAAAGCTTGATCCAGTAATTGATCTAATAAAAAAACCGCTGAATTCAGCGGTTTTTTATATCTAGCCTTCAATCAAGGCAAAATGCGTCGAAGCACAGCAAAACATTGTTCTGCTTTTTCATTGGCACAGAAATTAATGGTATTTGAGTTCTGCCACTTCACAAAATACTGCGAAATCTCGCCTGACTGATCCACCTGATTACCGGAACAGTCTTTTTCATTATTGTCGTATTTAACCTGCATAATCAGCGCTGGAATCTGTGCAGCAGGATCTTGTGAAGGCTGATAGTCATACAGCCCTGTGGTCCATTCTGAACCGCTTTTAATCACTACGTTGTTATTGCCTTTAAAATTATAGTATTCAACACATTTCTTATTATCTGGAATTTCCATTCCCCATAGCCCGACAATTTCAGGACGGGTATTAATGGTAAAGGTATTCGGAACTTCGATAGGTTTCGCAATACTATTTGCAGTTTGATTATTGTTTTCTGTTGCCATTAGCCAAGATGAGCTCATGAGCAAGACAAGGCTAAGACAGGTTTTTTTCATATTCACAGGCTTCGTTTCAATCCTAATAATTAATTTTAACTTATCATATTTTTCGGGATCATATTCTGCTCTGCATCAGTTTAAATACCGAAATAAAACAAATTTTTATCATTATAGTTTAAAAACATGGATTTCCTTTTTTAATTTTTTTGTATATATTTCGTATACAAACGTATATTGATAACGTAAGTAAAAACAGATTATTCCAAGAATAAAGTTGTACTTTTGGGTAAAAAGCATTTCCCAAACAAAGTGATATTTCACAAATAAAAATTAGATACAGGACTTAGATTTGCGAATACCTCGAATCACAGACCAGAACTTGAATCCTGAAACATATGCCTACTTGGTCATTCTTTTCATTATTTTAGTGACTTGTTTGATTGGCATTATGACCAGAACACAGGATTACTTAGCCATACTCTGGCCTGCCAATGCTGCCTTACTGGCCATGTTTTTACGCTTCCCCCATTTAAACAATATGGGCGGGTGGCTAGGTGCTTTCTGTGCGTTCATGTTTGCCGATTTGGCAACAGGTAATAATCTATTACAAAGCCTGTTTCTAACACTTGCCAACCTGATTAGTACGATTGTATCGCTGTTTTTTATCCGATATTTCCAGATCAACTATAAGTACTACAATACTGGTTTCACTTTCGTGCATATGTTCGGCATCTGTGCATTCGCAGGATGCCTGGCCAGTGCAGTGTTTGCCGTTGCGACCTTACCCAATCTTCCCCATTCCTTTATGACCAAGGAAAATTTATGGATTGATTTCGGGCTGTGGTGGACAGGCGAAATGGTAAATTACATTATTGTCCTGCCGCTTTTTCTAGCCTTTCCTAGAACCAAAGATCTCAAGTATTTATTTAAAAACCGCAGAAAGAAGCAGAACTCTTTTAGTTATCTGCTGCCAGCAGGTACGGTAATCCTGTGTATTATCCTGAGTAATATTTTTGTCGGTCCAGGTGCCCTGCTTTATCCGTTGGCAGCTTTAATCTGGGCAGCACTGACCTATCGCATCTTTACGATTGCAATTATTAATGCCTTTGTAATCATTTTGATGTATTACAGCCTGACCCAGTTCTATGCCACTACACATGATACGTTGGCAGACTCGACCATTTATATCTCATTAAGGATCGGACTATTTATGCTGGCATTATCACCGCTGATCCTGTGTATCATCAGTCAGAACCGCAATGATCTGTTTAAACGGGTATTGTATTTGGCCAATCATGACAGTCTGACGCGTACCATGAACCGGCATTTTTTCTTTCAGAAAGGTGAATATTTACTGCAACATTCCAAGAGTGTGCAGTTTTCCCTGATTATGCTGGATATTGATCATTTCAAACGTTTAAACGATCATTTTGGCCATCATGTGGGCGATAAAGTACTGCAACACTTTGCTGAAATCATCCGTTCCAATTTACGTTCTCAGGATCTGTTTGCGCGTATTGGTGGTGAGGAATTTGTGATTTTGCTTTGGGATACCAAACCATCTAAGGCCCAGTTTATTGCCGAGCGTATTCGTGAACTGGTAGCTAAAACGCCAATGTATCAACCTGATGGATCACCGTTATCGATTACTGTGAGTCTCGGGATTACGCATCAACATGCCCCGCTTTCTCAGGATTTACAGCAACTGATCAATACCGCGGATCAGGCCTTATATCAAGCCAAACACTTGGGACGTAATCAGGTGGTGCTTGCATCCTGAACTGAAACCCTCTACAACCTTATAACAATATCAACGCTAGGGAATGCAGATGAAATTTGAAGAATACTTACAATACGATGGATTAGGACTGGCTGAACTGGTTAAAAATAAACAGGTGCATTCAAGTGAACTTTTATCAGTTGCCTTAGAACGCAGTGCAAATATTAATCCTGAAATCAATGCCATTATTATTCCCATGCATGAGCATGCCTTGCAGCGTACCCAGCAAAAACTGTCTGGCCCCTTTGTTGGAGTTCCATTTCTGGTCAAAGACCTGTTTCAGGAATATGCAGGTTATCCGACGTCTTATGGATGTCAGGGTTTAAAGCGTATCGGGTATATCGCTGAAACCAATGCCGAGATTGTTAATCGTTGGGAACAGGTAGGTATTGTGACCTTTGGCCGTACCAACACCCCTGAATTCGGAATTAAAGGCATTACAGAGCCAGATGCCTGGGGAAGCTGTAAAAACCCGTGGAATTTAAGACATAACAGTGGTGGCTCGTCAGGCGGCTCTGCTTCTGCTGTGGCAGCCGGCATTGTGCCAATTGCCGGTGCAGGTGATGGTGGTGGCTCAATTCGTATTCCGGCTTCCTACTGTGGTCTGTTTGGTTTAAAACCAAGCCGTGGACGTACGCCGTGGGGACCGCAAATGAGTGAGGCAATGCACGGTGCTGCCATTCAACATGTACTCACCAAAACTGTTCGGGATAGTGCGGCAATGCTGGATGCCACCCATGGTGAAGATCGCAGTTCACTGTTTACGATTCAACGTCCGCATACACATTATCTGGAAGTGATTCAGCAACCACCAAAAAAATTAAAAATCGCATTTAATACGCGTTCCAGCATTGATACGCCTGTTTCTCAAGATGCTATTAAAGCGGTAGAACAAACTGCCCGTTTACTGGAATCTTTAGGTCATGAAGTCGTTGAGGATCAACCGCAGATTGATGGCATGCAACTGGCTAAAGATTTTATTACGACGTGGTTTAGCCAGTTTTCTTATATGCTGGACGAAATCCAGAAAGGCTATCCATCCAGATCAGGCGATTTTGAACTGGATTCTCTGGCGCTAGCTGCTTTTGGTGCCAAAACGACGGCAATTGAATATATCCAAAATCTGACCAACTGGGGACAATATGTGACCCAGATGAATCATTTCTTTGATGATTATGATCTCTACCTGACACCAGCCACGGCCACTGTTGCACCCAAAAATGGCGAAGTCAAGACACCAAACTGGCAGAAGCCGATTCTTAAAGCTTTATTAAAAATGAATAAGGCACATTTATTGGCACAAGGTAAGCTGGTCGACCAGATTGTGAAAGAAAACCTAAAATGGGTGCCATTCACCCAGTTAGCCAATATTACCGGCCTTCCTGCAATGTCTGTACCGCTATACTGGAATGAAGATAACCTGCCTTTGGGCTCACAGTTTATTGCACCATTTGCCCGTGAAGATTTGCTGTTACAACTGGCCGCTCAATTAGAACAGGCTCAGCCCTGGTTTAATCAATATTCCAAAATCCGCATTTAATCATTCAATCGTATCTTAAACCTGCTTTTGCAATTCGACTTTGCTGGGTAAGCCAAATACCAGCAACAGGCCCAGCAAGGTCGACAGCGCAGCAGCAATAAAGATTGATGTTCCACCGACCTGATCCCAATAACGACCGGCTAGAATGCTGCCACTCGCCACGCCTAAGCCCCACATGGTGCTATACAGTGCCTGTCCACGGCCTTGCTGTCCAGCCGAGAAGTTCTGAAAAATAACCCGCATGGCAATCATATGGAATAAACCAAAACTCAGGGCATGAATGGTCTGGGCAAAAAACTGTGCCAGAAATGACGATGGAAATATGCCGACAGTCAACCATCTTAAACCAGTCATTAACAGGCATAGCATTGCCAGATGACGCCATGACCAGCGTGTCAGAAAGAATGTAGCGTAGGCAAACATAATGATTTCAGCAATGACTCCAACCGACCAAAGCAATCCGATCTGACTGGTACTGAATCCATTCTGGCTGAGATAGTTACTATAAAAACTATAAAACGGTGCATGCGAAAACAGCATGATCAATTCAATCAGGAAAAAACTGTATACCACTGGACGCTTGAAGATCGGCCATAAGGCTTCAAGTTTTTTCTGAGCTGTCGGTGCTGCTGTAGGTTCTTTGATGGTAAATGACCAGAGAAAAGCCAGAAATGAAATACAGAGCAATAAGATTGGTAGCATACTGATGCTGATAATTTCAAAAATTGCCCCTAAACCAAATACGCCAATAATAAATCCAATAGATCCCCACTTACGGACTTTGCCATAGAGCTCTGCCCTTTTCTCACCTAACCAGAATAAAGTCACGCCTTCAAACTGAGCCAAAATTGCATTTTGAAAGAAACTGAAAATCAGCATGAGCAAAGCAACTGACTGGAAGCTATTGGGAATGATAAAAATCATGAACCAGATACAGGCTTCCATCCAAGTAGCTATACGCACCAGCAACATGCGTTTCCCGGATTTGTCTGCAATCCATCCCCAAATAAATGGCGCAAAAAATCGGGTGACAATCGCAATCGAAGATAAAATCCCAATTTCCTGATAATTAAAGCCTTGATCCTCTAGATACAGACTCCAGAAAGGCATGAATGCGCCCACAATCGCATAATAAAAAAAGTAGAAAAAACTGAGTCTGTAATGAATAGCTAGAGATTGCATCAAACTAGATACTCTTTCATTTTTGATAACTTAAAATAAATATAAGTTGCGCTTAGTTGCATTGAATGGGTCTCGGTTGAGTCTAGTTAATCTATAAGCTAATCATCTATAGATTCTTCAAAGCTCTTTAACTAATTTTAGAAAAGTTAGATTTTAACTTAACCCGAATCGCGGATAAAAAATTGACTTGAAAAATAAGAGGACTAGAGCCATTAGTTGAGTTACCACACAAAACTTAAAACTCTAGTCCCGATGTTTAATAGTACCGAATTATTTTGCGTAATTGATGATTTCTTTCTTAAATTTGAAGCAACCTACTGGAATTTCCTTAAACAAAGTCG